>JALNXR010000276.1 GCA_023230265.1 Bacteroidales bacterium
TTTAAGGAAATCATAGAGTGTCTGGTTGAGATTAAGGCGGGATGTGGTAAGTGCTATCTCCGAGTCATTAAGTTCCAGAACCGTTCCGGCTCCGGTTTCGTATCTCACCTTTGCAATCTGATAACCTTTACCTGCCTGGGCCACTGCCTCCCTGTCAGATACCAGTCTTATCCTGGCACGGCTCATCTCATTAAGAGCATTAGTGGCTGCAAGTGAGAGGGAGCGTGTTAGTAGCTGCTGCTGATAATCAAGTTTCTGAATACCTATCTTTGTGTACTTCTCTTTAAGAGAAACCGAGAATTTATTGAATATGGGTATCTGCAAAGAAATCCCAACAGAGAGCGAGTTTGGCCATACCGTATTGAAACGGAACTCATTGCTCTGCATCTGAATCTGCCAGCTGGCAAAACCTGCCAGAGAGGGTAACCTCTGTGTCCTGATAAGCTCATAGGTTTTGTTCAGTTTCTCTTTTTGCAGCTCCATCTGTTTAAGGCTGCTGTTGTTTTCAAGATTGTAGATAACATCGTTGCTGAAATTTTCAATCTCTTCGCTCACAGAATTAAAATTCCCGGAAATCACCATAGGTGTTTCCATATCTATCGAGAGCAATATTTTCAACTGCATCTCAGCCAGAAGGAGTCCGTTTTCTGCCTGGTTGAGTGTGGGAAGAATATTTCTTACAGCCACTTCTGAGCGGATTTTATCGTACTCACTCACCATACCCTGTTCATACATCCTGGCAATGTTTGCCGCATTCTCCCGCGCGTTCTGGTAACTCTGACGCAAGACAGAAAGTGATTCTCTCATCATCACTATTCCGTAAAAACTATTTTTTACTTGCTGGACAAGTTCAATTTTTGTATTCCTGGCAGACTCCAGTGCAACTTTCATATCAATCTCCGATATCTGGATGTTTTTGTAGAGTGACATGGAAAATAAGGGTACCTGAAGATTTGTAGTCACAGAGTATCCGTGAGTTGATCCAACCTCCATTTTACCTCCCGGGAAAAAATCAGAGAAAAAGATCGGTTTATATATATTATTCGAGTACTGTGCACTGGTGTTCAATGTTGGTAAAAGAGAGTACCATCCCTCCTTTTTAAGATAGTCCACCCTGAGCAGCTCCTGGTTATCAATCTTAATGTTAAGGTTGTCGCTCATAGCAATCTCCAGTGCCTTCTCAAGAGTGAGCCTGAGAGTGTCAGACACTCTTGTCTGCCCGGTGAGAGACAGAGGTAATGCTGATAATATACCGAGCATACCTGCCGCAATAATAAATTTAAATTTTAATCTCTTCATATTTGTTTGTCTGTTAAACGTTCGTCTAATATTTTAATTCCTTCTATAGTGGATATGCCTCTGAAATAGAGCAGCATGGTCTGTCTGAAAAGCTCTTTTCTGGAGCGGTTTTCAAGAGAGAACACCTGCTTGTCGCCTATTATGTAGGATATCTCCATTATCATTTTTGATACAAGATTGTTGTCAATTGTTTTTAGTATAAGGCCCTCTTTCTGACCTCTTTCCAAAAACAGGATAATATTTTTTTCGTGAAAATCCGAGAATTTTTTAAATATTTTTTCATAAACAACAGGATAAAACTTTTTTAGCTCTGAAAAAAAATTTGCTCTGAGATTAATGTTTATTTCTGATTGACTTTCATGTGCTTTGAATATTATTTCGTAAATATTCCCCTTTTCCCTGGTTATTTTTTCTGAATCGCTCTTGAGTTTATTATAAATGTAAAATATACTCTCCTCAAGTAAATTGGATTTCTCGCTGAATAGTTCATACAAGGTTCTTTTGGATATCCCGTTTTCGGCAGCAATATCATCCATTGTTACCGACTTGCAACCTCTGCTCAGAAAAAGAGTTGTGGAATTTTCAATTATCCTTTCCCGTAAATCCATGTCATTTTTTAATTATTATAAATTTTTAAGGATGCAAAAGTAATCAGAAAACTTAAAAAACAAAAATAGTTTTTAAATTTCCTGGAAAAAATCGTATTTACTTGCTAAATTTGCATGTCTTTAAAGTCATCAATTTTAAAAATCATAAATATGTACAAAGATTTCCGGAACCATCTTTCACAGGAACTTGCCAACATCGATTCAGCAGGACTCTTCAAAAGAGAGAGAGTAATAACAACTCCGCAAAAAGCGGATATCAAAGTCAGCACAGGCCAACAGGTGCTCAACTTCTGTGCCAACAACTATCTCGGTTTGTCAAATAATCCGGAACTTATCAAAGCTGCCAAGGATGCCCTTGATACAAGGGGATTCGGAATGTCCAGTGTGCGTTTTATTTGTGGCACTCAGGATCTTCACATTGAGCTTGAAAAAAAGATATCTGAGTTTTTCGGAACAGAGGACTCAATACTTTACGCTGCCTGCTTTGATGCAAACGGAGGTGTTTTTGAGCCCCTCCTTTCAGAAGAGGACGCTATAATCTCCGATGCTCTTAACCACGCATCTATAATAGACGGAGTGAGACTTTGCAAGGCACAACGCTACCGTTATGCCAACGCTGATATGGACGAGTTGGAAAAATGCCTTCAGCTTGCTCAGGCCCAGAGGTTCCGTCTTATTGTGACCGACGGTGTTTTCTCTATGGACGGGAATGTCGCACCTCTTGATAAAATTTATACCCTTGCAGAAAAGTACAATGCCATGGTGATGGTGGATGAATCTCACTCTGCAGGTGTTGTGGGAGAGAGCGGAAGAGGTACCACAGAGCTCTATAACCTCAGGGGAAAGGTTGAGATAATCACAGGTACGCTTGGCAAAGCTTTTGGAGGTGCCATAGGTGGATTCACGACAGGCAAAAGGGAAATCATCTCCATGCTCCGCCAGCGTTCAAGGCCTTATCTCTTTTCCAACTCTATACCACCGATGGTGGCAGCAGCCGGAATTGCCATGTTCGATATGATGTCAAAGACCAATGAACTTCAGGATAAACTCCACAGCAATACAAAATATTTTGTGGAAAAGATGGTTGCAGCCGGATTTGACATTAAACCCACCCAATCTGCAATCTGTGCACTGATGCTTTATGATGCAAAACTGTCACAGGATTTTGCTGCAAGAATGCTTCAAGAGGGAATATATGTCATTGGTTTCTACTTCCCTGTGGTTCCAAAGGGGCAGGCCCGGATCCGTATACAGATTAGTGCGGGACACGAGCCGGAACACCTTGACAGGGCTATAGCAGCCTTTACAAAAGTGGGTAAAGAACTTGGAGTTATCTAAATCTCCGGCTCCACTCTTTTTTGGTTTCTGAAGAAAATTTGCCGCACCACTCCC
>JALNXR010000277.1 GCA_023230265.1 Bacteroidales bacterium
AATATCGGGCAGAGCACGCAGAAAGCCAGCGAAAATTAAAAGATCTATTATGGATATCTGACAGGAATAGGCTTGTCCTAAATTATGTTTAAAAAATTGCTCGGTTTTTACGGGCTAAAACACATATCGAAAATTTAAGACGTTAAAAAAGAAAAATAATTCTAATACTCAATTCTTCAAGTATTGTAGTGTTGCAGCATCAGTATTATTAATACTCTCATTATTCCTTTTTGCAAAACAAATACTTTGTCCGAGATCAGTAAATCTGGATCAGGGTTCAATTGTTAAGAACCACTATTTCAATAATCTTATTACTCCAAATGATAATACGCCCATAATTGTATTATCATCAGGCTTAAGGATCCCAATTAATGATGAAAATTTGGAAATAAGAGAATCAGGAGGTACTGTTCTTAACATTTCTAAACGAGAACTTTGTTATACAGATGATCCTTTGGGATTTAAGTTCCCTCGCTCAATCAATAATTTGTGGAATACCCTTTATGTGCCTTCTGGTTCTGACTATAACGTGATACTGGCAGATGGATCAGAGATAAAGGTTAACTCAAAGTCAAGTATAAGATTCAAAATAAATGATACACAGGATGATAGAGTTGTGTATCTTTCGGGAGAGGCTTATTTTAAAGTTGAAAATATTGATAATAAGCCTTTTGTAGTAAGGACCTCAAAAGGAGATATTCGTGTTCTTGGTACCGAGTTTAACGTTAGGAACTATGATGACGAGAAGGCTGTTATAACGACATTAGAAAAAGGAATGATTAAGTATAATCCTAAAGATGTGAGGAAACCGTCTATAATTATTCTACCTGGAATTCAGGTAATAGATGATGATTATAGTAATGAGTTAAGAATTGAGTTAGTGAATACATATTTATATACAAGTTGGAAAGATGGAAAATATATTTTTGAAGATACCTCTTTGGAAGAGATTATGAAAGTATTAGAGAAATGGTATGATGTGAAATTTATTTATGACTCAAAAGAAATAAAAAAAATCCATTATACAGGTGTTCTGAAAAAATACGAAAATATAAATTCTATGCTTGATTTTTTAGAAACATCTGAGGAGATATCATTTCAAATATTTGGAGAAACAATTATAATTAAGAATAAATAAACTAAACTATGAAAAAAATCAATTTAATTTTATTTCTACTTCTAATCCAGTTTTGTGGAATGGTTGATAGAAGTTTTGCTCAGGACAACATTCTTACAACAAAAATTTCTCTTGATTTAAATAACACAAATCTGGAGAATGTCTTAAAAGAAATTAAAAGTCAGGCAGGTGTACAGATTTTTTATAATGTTGACAAAGTTAGATGTGTTCCGATACAGGAATTAAATGTAAAGGATATGACCTTGAAGGCACTTTTAAATCTTGTTCTAAATGCAAACAGCCTTACTTATACTGTTAAAGATAGTATTGTTGTTTTAAAAGATTTACCAGTAACAAATTCTCCAAAAAAAGACCAACAGGCTATGATTAAGGGAGTTATTGTGGATAAATCCGGAAAAGTCTTGTCTGGGGCTTATGTAATGGTGAAGAATTCTAAGGTAGGTCTTGTCTCAGATGAAAATGGTTTATTTGAACTTGAAAATCTTAAGTTGGGTGATATAATTGTTGTATCGTTTCTGGGATTGAAAAGTGTAGAAATTAAGTACTCCGGTCAAACTTGGCTTGAGGTTCAAATGGAAGAAGATCCAATGTTCTTAAAACAGATTGTTTTTACGGGTTATCAATCAATATCAAGAGAAAGATCTGCAGGGTCTTTCTCACTGATAGAGAACGACGTAATTGATAAAGGGGGCGTTATTGATCTTGCTTCAAGAATTGAAGGGACAGCTCCAGGGCTTTCGGTCTATAAAGGAACTGTAAGATTAAGAGGAGTTTCAACAATAAGAGGAAAGACAACCCCTTTATATGTTGTTGATGGTTTCCCACTAGTGGGTGATTTAAATTCTATTAACCCAAAAGATGTCAGTAATATTACATTGCTCAAAGATGCATCTGCTGCTTCTATATACGGTGCACAAGCTGCCAATGGTGTTATTGTTATTACTACTCATAGTGGTGTAAAAGGAAAACCGAAAATTATGTATGAAGGTAGTTACAATTTTACTCCAATTACCAATTTTGAACATTTTAATCTATGTACCACAAGAGAACTTGTTGATTTAGAGGTGGAAAGTTTTGACAGGTTTTTTGCAAAAAACCCTTGGGCTGTTATTAAGTCAAGAAAAGTTCTGCTTTCTAAAGTGTATGATGTTCTTTATAAGAAAAAGGAAGGGACCATTTCAAGTTCAGAAGCTGACAGGCAGATAGAAAGATTGAGAAATAGTAATAATCGGGATCAACTTAGAGAGTATATTTGGCGTCCGCAACAAATAAATCAACACAATATTAGTCTAAGTGGTGGGTCCGAGCGAGAATCGTACTATGTTTCAGGCATATACAAAGGGACAGAAGAGATGCTCCGGGGTAATAGAAATCAATATGTTAATCTAAATCTTAGAACAGATTTTATACTTTCTGATAGGATTAAACTCAATATTGGATCAAATTTGAATATAAACAATGTGGTCAGAAATGCCGTGTCAGGAGATTTACTTGGAGATCCATCCTATGAAATGCTTAAAGATGAAGAGGGTAGAGATCTGGCAATAAATTATAAGAAACCCTATTATGAGATTCAAAGGTTGTTGGATAAGAATTTATACAGCGAAGCCTATTATCCATTAAAAGAGAATTCCAGTGTAGATATTAACTCAAAAAGTCTTAATACCAGAAATCACATAGCTCTGAATTATAGCTTTTTAGAGGGATTGTCGCTTGAAGCTAAATATCAGTTTGAAAGGGGTTCAAACAAATCGTATAATTATTATAGTGAATCATCTAATACAGCTATTACAATGATTAATGATTTTGCACAGGTAGATGCTTCTAACGGAACAATAAAGTTTAATATACCTTACGGAGGACAGATGGTTGAGACCAGAGGTGATAATTTTTCACAAACCTTAAGACTCCAGATTAATTATGATAAAGTTACAAGAGACAATAAGCATGCAATATCTGCTATTGCAGGAGCTGAGAGGCGAAAAATAACTATGTCTTCGACATCTCTGCAGAAATTTGGTTACAATAAAAAGGATAATACTTATACACCAATTAATGCTTCTTCTTTGGGTTTTATTTTCGGCACAGAATCTATGGCGGGATATAGTTTTTACAATGAAACTCAAAACAATAGATTCGTTGAAACAGAAGACA
>JALNXR010000278.1 GCA_023230265.1 Bacteroidales bacterium
AATTGAAAAATCTTTTCAATTTAATAAAAGTCGAATTAAGATCAGAATCAAAAATTAGCGAAAATAGCACCGTTACTTGCTGTTAATCTTGCTGTTAAAGTGGTGGGAAACTTTAGAATTCATCGACGAAGATTTTGTCATTGGTTTGATATACAGAGCAATACAAAACACAAACTTTTTCTAATCAAAAGTTTGTGTTTTGTAACCAGGTGGCAATCAGTTTAATGACAAAATCTTCGTCGATGAATTAGCTCCGCTTGCGATAACTCAATACCGCCCACCCATTGAAAAACACCGCAAATCCGCAGAGGGCCAAAAAATTAGGAATCAGGTCCTTAAATGGAGTTCCTTTGAGATATATCATCCGTACCGCCTGTATAATATATTTGAAGGGGCTGAAATTACTCAGCACCTGTCCCCATTTGGGCATATTTGTGATTGGGGTGTAAAATCCGCTCAGGAATATGAAGGTGAGCAGAAAGAAGAGAATCATAAAAATTGCCTGTTGCATTGTTTTGGCATAGTTAGAGATAACCAGGCCGAAACCGGAAAAGGCCAGCATAAACATTGACGCAAAGAGATAAAGCGTGATATAACTCCCCCTGGCCAGGAATCCGTAAACCAGCAGGGAAACCAGAATGGAAATTGTAAGCACCACAAAACCAACCATCCAGTAGGGGATAAGTTTGGAGATTATAAACAGGAACCGGTTCACGGGAGTAACATTCATCTGCTCGATAGTTCCGCTCTCTTTCTCCCCGACAATATTCATCGCAGGTAAAAATCCGCTTACTATTGCAAGCACCATTATCATCAGGGCGGGTATCATCAAAAAGAGATATCTTAACTCAGGATTGAACCAGTATCTGGGAATTATCTCCACGTCGGGAGTCTGCATGGTTGAGCTCTGCATGGATATTTCAGGTGTCAGCCGGCGGAGAGCGATTTGGGAACTGTAATTGTTTAAAATGGTCATAATGTAGGAGCTGCCCAGCCCGCCTTTCATCCCATTAACTGCATTTGTAGCAACCAGTACCTTTGTCCCACTGCCGCTTTCCAGCTCCTTCTCAAAGTCTGTGGGTATTTCAATGAGCATGTCCGACTCGTTCTTTTCCACACTCCTGATAGCTTCACGATAGCTCTCCGCCACATTTGTAATCCTAAAGTAGCCGGAGGATTGTATCTTTTGGATCAATTGCCTTGACTGAGTGCTTTTGTCGTGGTCTACTACGCTCAGATTTATGTTTTTAATCTCAAAGTTTGCAATCAACGGGAAAATGAGCATTGCAACCAAAGGGAGAATGACCACCATTTTTGGCAGGAAGCTGTTTCTGAAAAACTGCTTAAACTCTTTTTCCAGCAGATAGATTAACATATAAGATTTCTGATTCTAATTTTTATTTCTGATTCTGTTCTTTTAATTAGCAATTTTTGATTTTCAATTTTTACATATAATATTTCTTGTAAGTCTTATTCCAGTCTGATTTTAAATCTTTTAAAACTCGCAGTGATCAGGAATGCAGCCATCACAGAAAGAATTACAACCTCCCTTATCACAGATGAAAATCCCAGCCCCTTTATCATTATATTTCTCATTGCTATAATATACCATTTTGCCGGTATTATGTTGGCAATCCATTGCAAAGCTGCCGGCAAACTCTCAAGAGGAAAGAGCATCCCGGAAAGATAGACTACCGGAAGCATCAGACCTGCACCTGATATCAACAATGCAACAATCTGTTTTTTTGCCACTGTTGAAATTAAAAGGCCGAGTGCAAGAGAGACAAATATGTATAATAATGAAACAAAGACAACTAATACAAAACTACCTTTTATTGGTACCCCAAGCATATACCTGGCCAGCGTCAGAATAGTCGCAAGGTTTACAAGGGATAAGCAGAAGTATGGAATGACTTTGGAAAATATTATCAATATAGGCTTCATTGGTGATGCCAGCAGAACCTCCATTGTGCCGTATTCTTTTTCACGCGTCAGGGATACCGATGTCATCAGGGCACATATCAGAATTATGACCACTCCCATGATACCCGGAACAGTATTGAAGGAGTTTTTCATTGCCGGATTGTACAGCAGCTTTACTTCCGGTGTGATCAAAGGGCTGGTTTCCCGGACTTTTATAAAGCCTCCTTTTATCTGCTCCCCAAGGTATGAATTGATGAGTGCTGATGCGTAAGTGGTGAGGATTGATGCGGTATTTGGGTCGGATCCGTCTGCAATGAGCTCTATCTGAGCTTCTGAGGGTTGTGTCAATCTGCTGCTGAAATTAGTTCCGAATACAACTACCAGCCCGTAATCAGATTTGGTAAAACATTTTTCAATCTCTGACGGGCCTGTCAGGTAACCGCCTAAAGAAAAATATTCACTGCTTGCAAGTTTAGTCACAATTCCCTGGGTGACAGCATCTCTGGAGGGATCATATACCGCAAACTTTGTATTCTTGACCTCTGTGGAAATCCCGTAACCGAAGAGGATCAACATCAGAACCGGGAGTATCAGCAAAATAATAGTGGTCCATCTGTCCCGGAGGATATGGTAAAACTCTTTTTGAACGAATGTTAAAAATTGATCCATTTAAATTTCCCTATTATGCTGCTCTCTCTTTTGTTCTTTCTTTTTCCTCTCTCCTGTTCCTCTTCTGTTTTTTCTTTTTAATATTTCTCCATTTATTTATTCTTCCGTTCGGGTTGATTTTCTTGCAAGCTTTCTGAAAACCTCGTCCATGCTCTTTGCATTGAACTGAGCCTTAAGATTTTTAGGGCTGTCCAATGCATCAATCCTTCCGTCAACCATTATAGAAACCCGGTTGCAATATTCAGCCTCATCCATATAATGGGTAGTGACAAAGACAGTAATACCTCTGTCAGATGCCTGATAAATAAGCTCCCAGAAATTCCGCCGGGCGGCAGGGTCAACACCTCCTGTCGGTTCGTCCAGAAACACAATGCCAGGTTGGTGAAAAATTGCCACAGAAAAGGCGAGTTTTTGTTTCCAGCCCGGCGGCAGCGACTTAACCAGTGTATTCCTCTCCTTTTCAAATCCTAACTGTTCCAGTAACAGGTCTGTACGTGGAGCGATATCTTTCCCGGGCACTCCGTATATACCTGCATATAAACGGATATTCTCCCAGACTTTGAGATCATCGTAAAGGGCGAACCGCTGGCTCATATAGCCGATATTTTTCTTGACCTGTTCGCTTTGGTTAGTAATGTCATACCCGGCTACGATTCCCCGGCCCGATGTGGGAGTGCTTAATCCGGAGAGCAT
>JALNXR010000279.1 GCA_023230265.1 Bacteroidales bacterium
CCTCTCACCCCTGCCAGCCACCCGTTTTGAGCTGAAAGATTTTGTATTTGCAACAGTCATGAAAAACTGTCACGTCCAATACCGTGTTGACAAGCACTATTATAGTGTCCCTTATCGCTATATCGGAGAAAAAGTCAAGGTTGCCGCAGGTGTGTCAACAGTGGAAATCTACCACAAAAACACCCGCATTGCGCTTCACGCCAGAGATCGCAGACCCTATAAGTACACCAGCGTAAAAGACCACCTTCCTTCCGGGCATCAATACGTAAGTGAGTGGAATCCTGACAATTTTATACAGTGGGGAGAACGGATAGATCCATCAGTGAGTGAATACATACGAAAGATACTGGACCGTCCGGCCTATCCGGATACTCTTTACAGGGGATGTTCGGGAATACTTCAATTTGAAAAGAAAGTAGGGAAGTCACGTCTTGTTGCAGCCTGTAAGCTTGGTTTGCATCTTCAATCATACAGCTATACGTTCATCCAGGGAGTCTTATCCCGTAATACCGAATCCATAGAGATAGAGGAAGCCAAAACAACCATCGAGGTTGAACATGAAAATATACGGGGAAATGCTTACTACCAATCATTATTTAATTAAATATCATCGCCTATGAATCAAAACACACTGGAACAACTGCATGCCATGAAACTTTTTGGCATGGCCAACTCTTTCAAGGCTCTCATAGAGAGTCATTCCCTGGAACAATATACCCATGACCAGATGGTTGCTGCCTTAGTGCAGGCAGAATGGGAAGAACGGGAACACAAAAAGATTGCACACAACATTAGTCAGGCAAAGTTCCGTTACCCTGCTTCCATGGAAGAGATAGATTACACCTATCCCCGAAATCTGGATAAGAATAAGATGCTCCGTTTCACAGACTGCTCATACATAAAGAATGCTGAGAACATACTGGTGTCTGGTGCTACCGGGGTTGGGAAAAGTTATATAATCTCAGCCCTTGGATATCAAGCCTGTATAATGGGATATAAGGTTGGTTATTACAACCTTCAAAAACTATTGACAGCACTACGAATAGCAAAAGCGGACGGATCCTATCTGAAGACACTCAATAGAATAGAAAAACAGGATCTTCTTATTTTAGACGATTACGGGTTGCAGCCTCTCGATAATAATGCATGTATAAACCTTTTGGAACTTATCGAGGACAGATATGGAAGACGTGCAACTATCATGTCCTCACAACTCCCGTTTGACAAGTGGTATGACATCTGCACGGCTAAGACAATCGCTGATGCAATCTTTGACAGACTAATAAACGGTTCTCATAAAATCCAATTGAAAGGGGAATCAATGAGAAAAAAAAGATAACTTTGTTTGACATGTTTTGATCAATCAAAACATGGTTGACCTTAGGGATGCCCTTCGGAGTACGGAGGGGTCACAATCATCCCGGAATGGGGGTCAACATCGCCGGAATAAACAATAATAGGGAGAATAGGCGTATTGAAAGGTCAACAAAACTGGCAAAGTTCCGATACAATGCTGCAATAGAAAACATAAAGTATGAAGATGACAGGGGGTTGGACAAATCATTAATAATGAGACTTTCTGATTGTTCTTTTATAAAGCAGGCGAAAAACATACTTATAACAGGCTTAACCGGTACAGGTAAGAGTTACATCGCCTCTGCAATAGGATATCAGGCTTGTTATAATGGTTACAAAGTAGCTTACTTCAACGCTCAGAAATTATTTGCCAAACTTAAAAATGCAAAAGCAGATGGCACATATTATACTCTTATAAGCAAGATTACCAAGCAAGATCTTCTTATTATTGATGACTTTGGGCTACATGTACTTGATGATGCCGACAGACTGGCGCTGTTAGAAATAATGGAAGACAGATATGGGATTAAATCTACTATAGTCAGTTCTCAGCTTCCGGTAAAAGTGTGGTTTGACATAATAGGAGAGAGTACTATTGCCGATGCTATACTGGACAGATTGGTTAATGGCTCTTTCAGAATAGAAATTAAATCAAAAAAATCACTAAGAGAATAATAACTAAAAAAAATTTATGCAAATTTGCCATAAGAGTGTAAAAACTGTAACTGGTACCCTATGCTCCGGAACAGTGGTCCCATATCGCCGGAATACCCAATTTATGAGGAAAGAGCATCGCCAGGATAATCCTGATGGTGATAATGAGGGGATTACACGGATATCATGAAATCCTCTGGTGTGTAATTCTTTAACGAGAAAGAGAAGTTTCTGCATGTTGAGCATGTAATAGTTTTCGGTCATGATAATAAAACTTTGTATTCGCTGTTGGTTAGTATTTCAATGGCTTTCTGGTGGTCACTCTTATTGATTTGAATGCTGATATTTTCTAAAGGATTGAACCCGGAATAGACATTCATAATAGAAGAGGCGGGATTATCAGAAATCAGAATTGAGTAGATCTGATTCTGCTCCAGAAGTTGCTGGATATCTTCTGCAAGGAACCTGTCATCAATCTCGAGGAGGGTGGTTAAATCGGTTTTCATTTTGGGTTTTAATTAATTAAGCATAATGGCTGGATTCTGGTAGATATGGTGACAGTTACAGTTTTTACTTTTATGGCAAATTTATGAGTGTTTCTGTCCTTTAGCCTTGCATCTATTGACTGAATGTTTTTTACATTTCCATTCTTGATTTAAAATAGTTTTCTGTTTCCTTGTCCATGAAATGAACATAGCATCCTTTCATTCCTCTTGAAAGCAAAACCCGATAAGTGTTTTTTACTAATTCCAGAAATTGGTCTTTGGACCTTTTTACAACTGTATCTTTTGATTCTTCAGGATGCCCAACCCAACCTTTTTCAAAACGGTAAATTAAATCCTTACCGAAAATTACTCCCACATAATCAAATTCAAAACCTTGTGCTGTATAAATACATCCTACTTGATTCATTCCATTTGGATCGTATGCCCAAACTGAGGCTTTAGGAATGTTAGGTTTAAGATGTATTGCATCGGACTTAGCGTTCCAAGGTCTGTGATATGAACCTACATGTACATCATCTATTAAATTTCCTTCTTTGTCTGGATCACTCCAGTTCCAACAAAAACCTACTGTTATTCTTCCAGTATTACCGTCCTTAACTTTTCCAATGATTGCATTCTCTAAATCCAATGGGTCACTATATATTTGAAAGTCAAATTCCTCATGCAAATCCCAAATAACATTTGCGGTTTTCTTTACTCCCAAAGTATTATTAATCCAATTGACAAAAGCATCTGAACCATTGCAGCGGAATTG
>JALNXR010000280.1 GCA_023230265.1 Bacteroidales bacterium
AGCGGACTTTACCAGATTAGTAAAAGAGATTGATAAAGATGCTTTTATATCAGTTTCTTCTGTTATGAGCGTCTATGGAAGGGGTTTCGACAGAATCAAAAGTGGAAAAATAAAATTGGGCGGAAAATCAGATATTTAATTTAAGTTGCTGATTATAAAAGCTATACATATAAAGAATAAGCAAAAAAATCTATAATTAGATAATTTATCATCTGATTTACTTGTAGTTAAGTTTCTTTAGAAAATGTTTTTTATATATTTGGGACACCTAACCGCACCATATTATATAAAAAATTAATGAATCCGTTGACTATCTTCACAGAAGTTCAGTCCAGGATTGAGCTTCTTAATGCAGTATTTTATTTTATTGCATCAACCTATCTTTTTTACATTTTGGCCTTTAGAAAATCCTCTGATGAGACAGAAAAGAAACTTGTACAGGCTGTTCTGTCCGGGTATCTGTTAACCGCCGGACTCTTTCTTTTAAGAGTCCTTGAGATCTGTTTTCGCAGGGACGAACTCTTTACGGGTAATATATACTCGGTAATGCTGCTGGTAACAATTCAGCTTTTGCCTGTGAACTTTTACTGTTGTAACAGGCTTAACGCAGGCAGATGTTCGTTCAGAAGCTATATTATGGTGCTTATCATTCTGGCATTAACCTATCTGGCTGCAGATCTGCTTGTATACATCTACCCTGCTGTAGTTCTGCACAACAGTACTTTACTTCTGATTTCATCAATCCTGATCTTCTTTATTTTCAACGGTAGCTTTTCAGTTAAGTTTCTGTGCAGAATGGCATACCTGAGAGTTAATCAGAGAGAAAAAATCGCCTTGTTTGAAAACGAGATTTTCCTCTTTTCAATTTCACAGTTATTTGCCCTTTTGATAGCAATAGTGCTGATATCCGGAAGCGAATTTTTGTACTTCAATTTTTTTATCTCTGTTATCACTCTTATAAATGTTGCTTTGTTGCTGAAAATCGCCTTTATGTTCCGGCATGTTCCTGTATCTCCGGACTCTCACAGCGATTATTCTTTAAAGGATCCGGTTACAGGATGCTACAACCGTTCCGGTGATAATCCCGGAAACTTCAGGGCAGAAGAGCTCTATGAACGTCTGATAATCTATTTTGATCAAAAAAAACCCTATCTGAATCCAAATCTGAAAATCAGAGAGGTTGCCCTCTACCTCTACACAAACAAAACATACCTTTCCAGAGTGATCAATGAGAAGAAAAGGCAGAATTTCAGCCAGTTTACAAATTATTACAGGATTGAGGAGGTACAAAGACTTTTTAGAGAAAACAGCAATCTTACAATACAGGAGCTTTCCGCTATGTCCGGATTCGGCTCCATGGCCACATTCTCAATTGCCTTCAGATATTTTATGGGTGCCACCCCGGCCGATTGGTGCAAAGAACAGAGATACAGAAATAAACACTAGAACAATATTTAGCTGAGATGTGGGGGAAGCCCTTGATAATAAGATTTTTTCTCTACCTGAAGAACAGGAATAAGGCACCGTATGCAGTTACAAAAAGCGGATGCCGTTCCGGTATTATGGAAGCGGGAAAGAGAGCGGATGCAATTATCTCACAGAAGAGACTCTGGCTTAATCCCGATTTCACCCTGAAGCAGCTTGCAAGAGAGTCTGGTTCAAACAGGACATACATCTCAAAATATATCAGTAAAGAGAAGGGGTGCTGCTTTAGGGAGTATATTAACACCTACAGGACAGAACACGCATTTGATCTTATCAGGGCAGGAAAACAGAAGACTATGGCCGATGTTGCAATGCTCTCCGGCTTTGGCAGTGTAAGGAGTTTCAGGTCCTCTTTTATAAAAAGATATGGTTTTACCCCTTTGGATATGATAAAGAGTAGCAGCACCCCGGAGTCCGGCTGCGAATGATTTTTTATTCAGTTATAAGACCGGTTCTTCCCGGAGCTCTTCATTCCTGAGGTTGGCGGTAATAAAATGGAGCCTCTCAGGAGTATTCTTTCCCATATAGAACTCAAGAAGTTCAGGAATATTGTCGTCGTTACCCAGCCTTACTCTCTCAAGACGGATATTGTCCCCGATAAAATATTTAAACTCTTCCGGAGAGATCTCTCCCAACCCCTTGAAGCGTGTGATCTCGGGATTGTTTCCAAGTTTTTTTACTGCTTTGTCTCTCTCCTCTTCTGAATAACAATACAGAGTCTCTTTCTTGTTTCTTACCCTGAACAGAGGAGTCTGCAAGATGTAAAGATGTCCCTGGCGGATCAGATCCGGGAAGAACTGCAAAAAGAAGGTGAGCAACAGAAGCCGTATATGCATACCGTCCACGTCTGCATCGGTTGCAATCACAATCCGGTTGTATCTGATGTTTTCAAGATCCTCCTCTATGTTTAATGCAGCCTGCAGCAGGTTGAACTCCTCATTCTCGTAGACAATTTTTTTGGTCAGTCCATAGGAGTTCTGGGGTTTTCCCTTAAGGCTGAATACAGCCTGAGTCTGGACATCCCTGCTCTTTGTAATAGATCCGCTGGCCGAGTCTCCCTCGGTAATAAAGAGAGTACTCTCCTGGGAGGGATCGGGTTCGTCACCCTTTCTGCCGTTAATTTTGTCGTTGTAATGTATTCTGCAGTCCCTCAGTTTTTTATTGTGAAGATTTGCCTTTTTGGCTCTCTCCCTTGCAAGCTTCTGAATTCCGGAAATCGCTTTTCGCTCCTTTTCTGAGTCCAGAATTTTTTTGAGAAGAATTTCAGCCACTGCCGGATGGCGGTGAAGGTAGTTGTCGAGTTGTTCTTTTACGAAATCCCCGATAAAATTTCTGAGGCTTGTGCCCCCGGGGGAGATCTCTTTTGAGCCCAGTTTTGTCTTTGTCTGTCCCTCGAACTGAGGCTCCTGTACCTTTATACTCACTGCAGCGATTATTGACTGTCTTATATCAGACGGGTCAAAATCCCTTTTAAAAAACTCTTTAATGGTTTTTGCAACAGCTTCTCTAAAGGCGGCAAGATGTGTGCCTCCCTGTGTTGTATACTGACCGTTAACAAAAGATGAGATACTCTCTCCGTAATCGTTCCCGTGTGTAATTGCAACTTCGATATCAAATCCTTTAAGGTGAACCGGTTCGTAAAGAGGTTCCTTTGTAAGTGATTCGTTAAGCAAATCCAGCAATCCGTTCCTGGAGATGAAATCTTTACCGTTATATCTTAAAGTCAGTCCTGTGTTAAGGTAGGAGTAATTCTTCATCATGCTCTCTATGAACTCGTC
>JALNXR010000023.1 GCA_023230265.1 Bacteroidales bacterium
TCCAGCTGCGGCTGTTTGTTGACAATTACAGGCATATTATTTATTCCCAGTTACCGGCATTATTGTTTGGAGCTTCAATACTGCCCACCTTCAATCCGGGAAAACGACCTGATTCGACTCTGTCAGAATTCAGGTTAATCACCAGTTGTCTCTCCAGCCCTTTGAGAAGCTGATTATATGATGCAGAGGCTTCAAAGAGCGGGACGTCAACATTGGATACTTTTCCTGTGATGGCCTTCATGTCAAACTTTTCTCCACCGCTGAAGGGGATATAGCAGATTGAGTCAATAACAAAACCCGTACGCTTTAAAAGAGTGTCTCTTACAAAAATTTTAACGCTGTCGCGATACACTTTTTTCTGTGCAACTGCGACAGAGTCATCCATAGATCCTATCTGTTTAACAATGGTTATCTGTCCGTTTTTATAGAAGTCAATCAGTGTGTCAAAACTTGCTGTAAAAGATGCATGTTTGGATTTATATGCCACCTGAAGAGTGCGGATGTCTTTAAGTCTCTCAATTGCAACACTTTCTCTTAATTTTCTGTTTCTTTCAAATTCAACAGGTTGTTGAATGCTTGAATAGATCAGATAACCCAAAATAATTACCGCAATGGGCAGAAGAAAATATGTCAGGATCTTTTTCATAAGTAAGTATGGGATTTTAATTAGTTCAAATAGTTTGTCAATAAGTTCCACAAAATTATAATAAAAATTCAGACCCCGCAATATATTTTTTATTTTTGTACCAATTAACGAATTATGGAATTTAGTTTTAGCGCTGCAAGTATAAGAAAACTCTATGGATTGCTTTATAAAAGCAATAACATCCTGATTATAAGTCATACTAATCCTGACGGAGATGCTATAGGTTCTGTTAAGGCAATCAAAGGTTACCTTTCATCCAAAGGTTATAACGCTTCAATTGCAATACCAAACGATTGCCCGGATTATCTGTGCTTTATGGATCCTGATAGAGAAATTATGGTTTGGAATAAAGAGCCGGAGAGGGTTAACAGTTTTATAAGGAGTTCAGACCTGATAATTCTTGCAGACTTTAATTCACTTAGCAGAATTGATGATATGGAGAGTGAGGTGAAGGCTTCTTCTGCATGTAAAATACTTCTTGATCACCACCCCTCATATGAGAACGGCTCCTTTGATATGGTTTTTTCACAACCGGCACTCTCCTCTACATGCGAACTTCTTTACTGGCTTTTTGCCGGACTTGACAAATATGAGAGAAGAGACAGAGGATTAAAGAGATCAATCCCTCTCTCTCCTGAAACCTGCGAATCTCTTTATATTGGATTGATGACAGATACCAATAACTTCTCAAACTCAGTAATTCCGTCTACTTTTAAGATGGCATCCGACCTTCTTGCTATGGGAGTGGATAAAGAGAGACTCCAACATTTGGTTTTCGGAGGCTTTTCTGAAAACAGAATGAGACTAATGGGACATCTTTTGCTCAACAAAATGGTTGTTTTGCCTGAATACCAGGCTGGATACATTTTGCTTTCTCTACAGGAACAGAAAAAATTCGGTTTTACCGATGGAGATTCGGAGGGATTTGTAAATATGCCTTTGAATATAAAAGGGATCAACATTTCTGCACTTTTTACCGAGAATGAATCCAACATCAGGGTCTCTCTCCGGTCACTCAATAATTTTTCTGTTAACAACTTAGCCAAGAGATTTTTTAACGGAGGCGGACACGAAAAGGCAGCCGGAGGGAAACTGTTTATCTCTCTTAATGATATTCCGGAATATTTTAAAACAAGTTTGAAAAAGAGTTTAGAATGTGAGAATAAATAATATCATAATGAAGATAGTGAGAGACAAAGTGCTGTTTTTAAGCTTTTTTATTCTGCTTGTAACCGCCTGCTCCAAACAGGACAGAGAGGTGATGATTGCAAATGAGATAAAGGCAATAGATAACTATGCGGAGAACCAGAAAAGCTCTGCAGTTGATGTTGTTGTTAATGCCGGAGCAACAAGAATTGTCAAGCGTGAAGGAACCGGAAATGGTGCTGTAAGCGGGGATTCACTCTATATTAAATATGGGGGATATACTTTTAACAACGGTCCCTCATCTTTGTTTGACACAAACTTGGACTCACTCTCTTCCAAATTGGGGATTGAAATATTGGAGAGAGGTTTTGACCTTGGTAAATGCAAACTTGCAGAGGGTCAACTAATCAAAGGTCTTGAGCTGGGATTGACAGGAGTAAAGGAGGGTGAGTACTGCTATGTTGTTTTCCCCTCAAACCTTGGATTCGGAAAATCCGGAACTGGAATTGTCCCCAAAATGACCCCTCTTATTTATGAGGTATGGGTCACAAAGATAAAAAAGCAATAATTTTTTATACTTTTGTACGATATTTGCTTACATAAGCACAAAAGATTTTTTTGATGAAGAGATTATATTTGACCGGCCTGCATTTGGCTGTAATTGCTCTGGCAACACTCTCCTGTGCAAGGGAGGTAGTTGAAAATGCCGATGATGTAGAAAAGAGAATTCTTCAGGCACATATAACGGCCAATTATAGTAACTCTGTACAAACCACTGCCTCAGGTCTCTATATAATAAGCAAGACCAGTGGAACCGGGGTTGCAGTAAACGACTCCTCCAATCTTTTTGTGCGGTATTCCACCTTTAATCTCAATAATGATTATCTCTCCACTAGTGACAGTTCTGTTGCAAAAATTCTCGGAACATATAAAGACACCACATATTTTGGCCCTGTTCTCTTCACACTGGGCAACTACTCTCTTACGAAAGGGGTGGAAGAGGCTTTAACCGGACTCAAAGCAGGTGCAAGGGTAAAGTTTATTGAGCCCTCCTGGTTATCGGTATATAATTTTGAAGGAAGCAACAGAACATCTTCATCACCTGTTATATATGACATTGAGGTTCTTAGAGTGGTTAATGATTTGGAAAAGTTCCAGTACGACTCACTGGAGGCATTCAGCAACAAATATTTCGGAGGTCTTGACTCTTTAAGTAAGGGTTACTATTTCAAATCCATTGAGGAGGGTGTCGGGGATACTCTGGAAAAGGGAGAAGAGATCAGTTACCGGTATGTTGTAAGGTTGCTGGATGGCTTTGTAGTTGATACCAACATTGAGGACACTGCCAGAAAATATAAAATTTATTCTCCTTACAATAATTACACTGCACGGTCTTTTACAGTTGTTGACTCTCTTGAGGTGATGACATCCCAGACTTTATCTGATATTCCCGGAGTGGCAAAAAGCTTTCTGTTAATGAAACACGGCGGTAAGGCACATACATTTTTCTCCTCTGCCTGGGGATACGGTGCAACTCAAAAATCTTTCGGAAGGCATCAACCTTTGCACTTCTATCTGGAAGTGGTAAGTGACAACGATGACGATACTGACGAGGATTAGTTCTGCCGGAAGCATTAAAATCCCTGGAGCTCAATAAAAATCGTAGGGATAAGAAGCAGGAATCCGATTACTATCAGTGTTACAAGAATCTTCCAGAACCATTTAAACCATACCTCATATGGGATCTTTGCTATTCCAAGTGCCCCTATCAGAACAGCTGAGGTGGGAGTTATCATGTTTGTAATTCCGTCTCCGAACTGATAGGCCATAACAGTCACCTGTCTTGAGAGTCCTATCACATCTGAGAAGGGTGCCATTATTGGCATTGTGAGTGCTGCCTTTGCAGAGCCTGAGGGTATGAAAATATTGATGCCGGTCTGTATCAGATACATGATAGCTACAGTTGCACTCTTTCCTGCATTTTCCATGGTCTGAGCCAGGGAGTTAAGCATTGTATCCAGTATCATTCCATCTTCCAGTATAGTTATTATACCTCCTGCCATACCTACAACCAGTGCAGCGGTGAGCATATCTTTTGCCCCTGATATAAACTCAGATACAATTCCGTTGGTGTTAAGTCCGTATGCAGCTCCGGAGCTGATACCCATAGCCAGAAAGAGGGCGGAGATTTCTTTAAGATACCACTGATAGCCCAGCACTCCTATTACCAGAAAAATTATAGTAAATGCGAGCATGTTCATTATAAATAATTGTGCCGATCCTCTGATTGATATAAAGCCAAGTATGATAAAAACCAGGGTTGCAACGGGAATGCATACAAATGTGTAGCTTCCGGTACCAAGAGTGAATGTTGTTACGGGATAGAGGATTGAGAAAAGCACAAGTATAAGTGATACAACCAGGAAAACAGCCCAGGTGGAGATTGTCGCTTTTTTTGCAAGGGATCTGTTCTCTGATACGGCCTCTTTCTCTCTTTCCCTCCAGTATTTATCTGCTGAATACATAGGGGAGAGTGCGGGATTCTTTTTGACACGGGCAGCCCAGAACAGTGTAACACCGATTATGAATATTGTGAGCAGTGCCCAGCAGAAGATCCTGTATCCTATACCTGAGAATAGCTGAAGGCCTGAGAGTCCCTGTGCGATCCCGATAGTAAAGGGGTTGAGTGTGGCACCTGTGAATCCTATATGAGCTGCTGCATAAACCATAAGAAAACCGGTGATTGAATCGTATCCCATTGATATTGCAAGTGGTACTATTATCACCACAAAGGCCAGAGTCTCTTCGCTCATTCCAAATATAGAACCAAAAAGGCTGAACATTATCATCGTCAGTATGATAACAATGTTATTCACACCTGTCTTTCTAAAGAAGCTATATTTTTCCAGACCTTTTGTGAAGTTCAGAAATGAGAAAATTCCCGAATCAACAGCCCTGCTACTCCCAAGAATCTGGAAAGCTCCTCCGATTATCAGTATAAATGCAATTATCAGGGATTGTTTTTCAAATCCCTCAAGCACTGATCCAAAGACCTGCCATGTCTGTGGAGAGTTCTCCACCCTGTGGTAGGAATTATTGACAACTACACTCCGCTCCACACCATTTACCTCAATATTCTGATGGTCGAATTTCCCGGATGGTACAAACCAGGTCAGAAGGGCACAGAAGAGTATAAGGCTAAATATTATAGCAAGAGTGTGAGGTACTTTCTTTATCATATTATGTCGCCTGATTTTACAATTTTTACTGCCTCAGCAGGGCTCACGAATTTAGGGGATTTAACCATTGCCGGATATAAGTTTTTTAAATTCTCTGATAATCATTAACCTCTGGAAATGAACGGCAAATGTACGAATTATTTCTATCTTTGTCCAATATACTCTTTGTGGATGACTATTGTTACGATAACCAGTGACTGGAACAGGGGGGATTATTACCTGGCAACACTCAAAGGGAGTCTGTTGTCTGTCAGGGAGGACTTGAGAATTGTTGAAATAACCAACTCTATAACTTGTTATGATGTTCTTCAGGAGGTATTTGTGCTCAGGAACAGTTATGCCTCCTTTCCAAAAGGCACTATTCATCTTATGTGCGTTATGAGTGAGCCTGCAGCAGGCTTCCCTATGGTTATAGTATTTGCTGACGGACACTATTTTATCGGACTTAACGACGGCAGGTTCTCTCTTTTGTTCAGTGAACCCCCCTCTATAGCTTTTGAAATTGAGAGAGACCATACAGGCTCTTCCTTTTCTTCCCCTGGTTTGTTTGCAAAAGGGGTCAGGATTATTACCGCTAACACCTTCCAGACTGAGACCAAGGCGGTTGAAATCCTCAAAGAGATTACAACCGAGGTGGTTACTGGTGATGACCAAATAATAGGTAAAGTGGTATATATTGACTCTTTTGGAAATGCAATAACCGATATCAGCAAGATTGTATTTGACAGACTGCATAAAGGGAGAGACTTTACGATTTTTATTCAGGGACCGAGGGCCAGGATAGAGAGGATATCCCAAAGCTACTCACAGCACTCTCCGGGAGAGCTACTTGCGCTTTTTAACTCTGTCGGGATGCTTGAACTGGCAGTAAATCAGGGAAATATTACAGCTTTGGAGGGGCTTGGAGTCTCTTCCGAAATCAGAATTAAATTTTATAACTAAAAATTATACATATAAAAGGAATTAGAAGATGAGCACAGAGCAGAAGAGCACAGAGCAGAAGAATATTGAAAAGATGAACAGAAAAGATGTCAGAAAAGATGTCAGTAAAGAAAATATCAGCAGGGAAGTTGGCAGGGAGAAGGAGATAAAGGCATTTGTGAGGCTTCTGGATATTATGGATGAGCTCAGGGAAAAGTGCCCCTGGGACAGGGAGCAAACCTTTGAGTCGCTCCGTAGCCTGACTATCGAGGAGACCTACGAGTTGAGCGAATCCTTGCTTGAAATGGACAATCTTAAGATCAGCAAAGAGCTGGGAGATATATTGTTGCACATTGTATTCTATTCTAAAATTGCTTCGGAAAAGAGATTGTTTGATATCTCAGATGTTATGAACAGGCTTTGTGACAAACTGGTTTACCGCCACCCGCATGTGTTTGGTGAGGTATCTGTCAACGGATCAAAAGATGTGATAGAGAACTGGGAGGCACTCAAAAGCACAGAAAAAGACGGAAACAAATCTCTTCTATCAGGGGTGCCGTCTTCTATGCCCTCTCTGATAAAGGCTTACAGGATGCAGGATAAGGCAAGGGCTGTAGGATTTGACTGGGATAAAAGAGAGCAGGTTTGGGACAAGGTGAAGGAGGAGATCGCTGAGTTTGAACAGGAGTCAGAAAGATCGGGGATGAAAGAGGAGGAGTTCGGAGATCTGCTGTTCTCTCTGGTAAATGCCGCCAGACTATATGATATAAATCCTGACACTGCCCTGGAGCTCACAAACCGTAAATTCATCAGAAGGTTTAATTTTCTGGAGAAACAGGTGGCGGCAAGGGGATTCTCTCTAAAGGATATCTCCCTGGAGGAGATGGACAGAATCTGGAACCAGGCAAAAGAGAGGGAGAAATAATGGAAAACTGGCAGGCAAGGACAGAAATGCTTTTAGGGAGGGAGATCCTCTCCTCTTTAAAGGATAGAAGGGTGGCTGTAGTGGGGCTGGGAGGGGTAGGATCATCCGCAGCAGAGATGCTTGCAAGATCAGGAGTCGGCAATCTGATGCTGCTGGATTCAGATGTTGTTCAACCGACAAATAAAAACCGCCAGCTTATCGCTCTGGAGAGCACAATAGGAAAAAGGAAATCAGAAGTTCTGTCAGCCAGACTGAGGGACATCAATCCGCTGATAAACATATGCGAGGTTGTGGAATTCCTTACAGCAGAGAATGTCGAATCGCTGTTTTCCGGATTTTCGCCTGAATACATTATCGATGCAATTGACACACTTTCCCCAAAGATATCCCTCATTAAATTTGCTCTTGCGAATGCAATCCCCATAGTCAGTTCAATGGGTGCGGGAGCAAAATTCGACGGGACTAAGCTTCGTATCACAGACATCTCAAAATCTCACAACTGCCCTCTTGCATATATGCTTAGAAAAAGGCTGGGTAAGGAGGGTATTAAAAGTGGATTCAGAGTGGTTTTTTCTGAGGAACTTCCTATAAGTGAAGCGATAGTGCCTGTACAGGAGCAGAATAAAAAATCGATGGTGGGCAGTGTCTCCTGGCTGCCCGTTATCTTTGGAGCCCTTTGTGCCCAGGAGGTTGTATGCAATCTGACCGGGCATAAATGTTAATTGGGAAAATATCGTTACATTTGCACTACCTAAACCCGACATAAAAATATCTTATGCACATTACTGTTAAGGAGATACACTCCAAAAAGGATATCAGAGAGTTTATAAAATTTCCTCATAAACTATACAAAGACAACAGCAATTATGTACCTGTCCTGGATTCCGATCAGTACACCTCTCTTACAAAAAGCCCTTCTCTTGAGTACTGCAGAATAAGAATGTGGCTGGCCTTTTCTCCGGAGGGTGAAATTGTAGGAAGGATTGCAGCAATTATGAATCCGAGGGTCAACGAATACCAGGAAACAAAAAGAATCCGTTTCGGATGGTTTGATTTTGTGGATGACATTGAGGTCTCCGGCGCTCTTCTCAGAAAGGTGGAAGAGTGGGGAAGAGAGGAAGGGATGTCAGAGATTCACGGCCCGCTGGCTTACAACACCTGGGGCAGGCAGGGAATGCTTACTGAGGGATTCGAAAACACTCCGCCGGCAAACTGCCTGTATAACTATGCTTACTATCCTAAACATATAGAAACCCTTAATTACAGCAAACAGGTAGAGTGGATTCAGATAAAAATCACGGCCAACGTGGGGGTTCCTGATAAACTCAAAAGGCTCAACGATTTATTGCTCAAGAAATATAATCTCAGGATTATGGAGATAAAAGAGTTTAAGAGAGACAAGGATTTGCTGATGGATTTCTTTAGAAGTTATAACGAGAGCTTCAGGAACATTGACAATTTCGTGCCTCTGACAGTGCCTGAGATATTAAAGATAGGTAAGGATTACATGGGTATGCTGGATCCTGATCTTACCTGTATCGTTGTGGACCAAAACAGGAGAGTTGCCGCTTTTGCTGTATGTTTCCCCAGTCTGTCGGAACCTCTCAAAAAAGCAAAAGGTTCTCTCTGGCCGTTTGGATGGTACTATCTTATGAAAGGATTAAAAAAATACAGATCTATAGATTTAATGCTGCTGGGTGCTGCACCCGAGTGGCAGAACAAGGGTATATCCTCAATAATACACACTTATCTTGCCACAAGATTTAAGGAGCTGAGCATTGACTATGCAATTACAAATCCCCAGGCAGAGGATAACTCTGTGTATAAGGTGTGGGAATCCTATGAGCATGTACCCTATATGAGAAGAAGATGCTATATTAAAAATTTGTAATTCTTGAATTATATGAAAATCAGCAAAATTTGTGAGCTGGTCAATGGAAGTATAGTGTGTGGGGAGTCAAAAAAGGATGAAGAGGTTGAGTATGCCTTTGCATCGGATCTTATGAGTGATGTACTTACTGTAAGAAGTGGCAATTTCATACTTATCACGGGGCTTGCCAATGTCCAGTCGGTAAGGACTGCAGAGATGTCTGATGTCTCTTTTATGCTTGTATGCAGGGATAAGGAGGTAACCCCGGCGATGATTGAGGTTGCCGATGAGAGTAATATTCTGATTGTAAGGAGTCCTTTCTCCATGTTCCGCTGCTCAGGGATTTTGTTTAAAGAGGGACTCAAACCGGTTTTTTAGTATGTTGACTGAATATAATGTAGAAGGGGGAGATTTTACACGTGCGGGATATGCATCCTCCCAGATAAAGAAAACATTAAAAAACTTAAATATATCACCGGAAATAATTAAAAGAGTGGTAGTTGCTCTGTACGAAGCTGAGGTTAACATAGTGGCTCATGCATTCAAGGGTGTGATATCAGCCGATATCTCCAACAGCGGAATTAAACTAGTGCTTGAAGATGAAGGGCCGGGGATTCCCGATATTGACATGGCAATGACAAAAGGGTACTCCACGGCATCCTCCAGGGTGAGGGAGATGGGATTCGGAGCGGGAATGGGATTGCCCAATATTAAGGATAACGCAGATCGTTTTAATATTGTCTCGAGAGTGGGTGAGGGGACAAGGGTGACAATTGAAATAGATTTTGCCGGATAGAGATTTTTGTATATTTTTATATAATGAGCCAGACAACCTATCACAGAGCCCTCGAGATAATGAGGGATGTATGCATCGGCTGCTCCCACTGCATGAAGGTGTGTCCGACAGAGGCACTCAGAGTCACCGGCGGAAAGGCTCACATTCATGTGGACTGGTGTATTGATTGCGGGGAGTGTTACAGAGTTTGCCCCACAAGGGCAATCAGAGTGATGGACGATGATTTCAAGCAGATTTACGAGTACAAACACAGACTTTTGTTAGTTCCCTCTGTTTTTTTTGCCCAGTTTGACAACAAGGTATCCAGAGAAACTGTCTGTTCCATAATCGGAGAGCTGGGCTTTACAGAGATAAGCACAGTGGAACAGAGTGTGGATACACTTATAAGGGAGGAGAACGACTATCTCAAAAATTGCGTAAAACCTTCAATTTCTTCATTTTGCCCGGCAGTGGTAAGACTTATCCAGGTGAGATTTCCTTCACTTCTTGACCATATTATGAAGCTGATACCTCCAATCGAAATAACCGCTCAGTATTTTAAGAGAAAGTATGCAGAGGAAGGAATCCCGGAGAGTGATCTGGGTATTTTCTACCTCACACCCTGCATCGGGAAAATAGCTGCCGTAAAATCCCCTGTAGGGGGGTATGAATCTCCCATAACAGGGGTGATCAATATGGATTATTTCTACAACAAGGTTTACCTGGCGTTCAAACAACATATTCCGTTAACCAGTCAGGTTAAGGTTAGCAGGGAGCTCTCCTCCAAAGGAGTTCTCTTTCCTGTGACTGGGGGTGAATCAGTGCATATTGAGGGTAAAACACTGGCTATAGACGGGATGAATAATGTAATTGATTTTCTGGAGATGCTTGAGAACGAGGAGGTGGAAGGGTTTGATTTTCTCGAGCTCCGGGCGTGCGATCAGTCCTGTGCAGGTGGAATACTGTGCCACAGAAACCGATTTTTGGCTGCTGAGAGCATGAGAGAGTATGCGTCATCAATTTCTGACACACACTCTCTTGTTCCAGAGTATCTTAAACATTGTTCTGCCGTTATTCACATGGATGAGATTGAGCCCCGTTCCATGATAAAGTATGACAGGGACATTGATGTGGCCCTTAAAAAAATGGAGGGTGCAAAGAAACTCAGAATGCTTTTCCCGGGAATAGATTGCGGTGCCTGCGGAGCGCCAAGTTGTGAAGCTCTTGCAGAAGATATTGTTAAGGATCAGGCTGATATTACTTCATGTATTTTCCTGAGAACCCTGTTTGAGAAAAGGGGTGAAATTACCCTGGAGGAGGCGGTCAGGATCATGGAGAAGATTTGGGGCAAAGACCGGTTCAATAAAGATTTATAGTGATTATAGCTTAAAGATAAAAATAGTGGTATGCTGCTTAAAGAGATTGCCGAAAAATTAAGTCTCAAAACCTTTACACCCCAGGTTGAGATGGCTAAAGATGTAAAGGGTGGTTACACATCTGATTTGCTTTCTGATGTTATGGGAGCTTCAAAAGAGGGTGATCTATGGATCACTCTGCAAACTCATAAAAACATTGTTGCCGTTGCCTCTCTCAGAGAGCTTTCTGCAATAATCCTTGTCAAGGGTTTCGAACCTGACAGGGATACTGTAGAAGCTGCCACAGCAGAGAATATCCCCTTGTTGGGTACAGATTTACAGACCTTTGAGATTTCTGGCAGATTATATAATCTGTTAAAATGATCCGGGCTGACCTGCACATACATACCGTTCTCTCTCCCTGCGGTGATCTGGAAATGACACCGCTGAACATCATTAAAAAAGCCAGGGAAAGATCTCTGGGAATCATTGGAATAACTGACCACAATTCAACTTTGCAATGCGGTGAGATAAGGAGAATAGGAGAGAGGGAGGGAATATCTGTATTGTGCGGGGCCGAAATTACCACAAAAGAGGAGGTTCATGTTGTGTGTCTGGTGGATACCGATAAACTTGCAACACTGCAGGAGTACCTTAACAAGTATCTGCCTCCTGTACCGAATAAGACCGATTTTTTCGGTTATCAGTTGGTTGTAAACGAGGATGAGGAGGTTCTGTATCAGGAGCCATATCTTTTGATAAGTGCAATCAATCAGTCTATCAATCAGGTAGAAGCATTTATCCACTCCCTTGGAGGACTCTTTATACCTGCTCACATAGATAAGAGACAGAACTCTATATTGAGCCAGCTGGGTTTTTTCCCACCTGATCTTAAAGCAGATGCTGTGGAACTATCCGTGAACTGTAATCTGCAGGAGTTTGTAAAAAACAACACCTTTCTGGCCGGCAGAGGGATAATAACCTCTTCTGATGCACACTACCCTGAGGATATAGGCAGTGCATATACCTTACTGAATCTTGATACACCGGATTCCGGGGAGATATCCTTTGAGAATGTAAAAAAGGCGATCTTAAAACTTGCTGTATGAAAGATATTGCGATGCATATACTGGATATTCTTCAGAACTCGGTTACTGCCGGAGCCGAAAATATCTCAGTGACAATTGATGAGGATATAAAAGGGAACAAACTCACCGTAATTGTCGAGGATGACGGGAAAGGGATGGATTCAGAGCAGGTAGAGCGTGTCACTGATCCATTTTTTACCTCCAGAACCACCAGAAAGGTTGGCTTGGGAATACCACTTTTTAAACAGTCTGCAATTCAGTCAGGCGGTACATTTTTTATTGACTCTTTTCCCGGCCGGGGTACTGCCATTACAGCTCAATTTGTGTATGACAATATTGACAGGCTGCCCCTTGGTGATATTGCCAATGTTTTTGTCCTGACACTATCCTCAAACCCGTCTATTGAATTCAGACTCAAATATATTTATAACGGATCGGTGTATATGTTTGATACCGTGGAAGTTAAAGAGGTGCTTGAAGGGGTGCCTCTTAGTGAACCCGGTGTAATAAAGGCTCTGACAGATATGATCAATGAGAATATTAAAGATTTGAAATGCTAAAGAGTAAAAATAGTCATATGAGCTGATAATGTGAACTATATCGTAAATCCCTCATTATTAAGTAATTTGAACCTGTCTAAAAGGCTGCAAATCAGAAGCTCACTAATAAATATTAATTAAAAAGTTAAAAATTTTTGCTTTTGCAATTTAATTACTAATTTTGACCTAAATTGGATACAAGTAAAAACCAAATAATCAATCATTTATGAATAAAATCAAATCAATTGACGATTTGCGCAAGATGAAGAAAGATCTTGAATTCGGAATGAATATTCGCGAAAAAAGCAACTCGCCAGAGTCTTTGGTCCAGATTCGTGTCGCAATGGCAACCTGTGGAATAGCTTCGGGTGCCAGGGAGGTCATGAACACCATGATCGAGAAGATCGAGAAGGACAAAATTCCCGCAGTGGTTACTCAGGGAGGATGTATGGGTTATTGTTATGCTGAACCTACAGTTGAGGTGAGAGTGCCCGGCAAAGATCCGGTTGTATTCGGTTACGTCAACTCAAAGGTGGCAATCGATATCTTGGAAAAGTATATTCTTAAGGGAGAACTGATAGAAGGAATTATTCCGACTAATTATCAATCTATTAATTAATAATTAAAGTCGGTATGTCAAATTACAAAATGCACCTCCTGGTATGTGGAGGAACCGGCTGCAGGGCTTCTGAAAGTGCAAAGATCGCTGAAGAACTGACTGCAGAGATTAAGAATGTGGGCATGGAAAATGATGCCCAGGTAGTAATTACGGGCTGCTTTGGATTCTGTGAAAAAGGTCCGATCGTGAAGGTTGTTCCCGACAATACTTTTTACACCCGGGTTACACCTGGTGACTGCAAAGAGATTGTAGAAGAGCACATTCTTAAGGGCAGAAAGGTTACAAGACTGCTTTATGAGGATCCCAGGAGCAAGGAACATGTGGAAGATTCCAAACATATGCAGTTTTATCAGAAGCAGATAAGAATTGCTTTGAGAAACTGCGGCTTTATCGATCCGGAAAACATCGATGAATATATAGCAAGGGATGGATACTCAGCTCTGGCAAAAGTGCTTGGTGAGTATACACCTCAGGAGACAATAGACATAATTAAAAAATCAGGTCTGAGGGGCAGAGGCGGTGGAGGTTTTCCTACCGGTCTCAAATGGGAGATCGCTTCAAAGCAAAAAGCAGATCAAAAGTATGTGGTTTGCAACGCTGACGAAGGTGACCCCGGAGCATTCATGGACCGTTCAATCCTGGAGGGAGACCCCCACTCGATTATCGAGGCTATGGCAATTTGCGGTTACTGTATAGGAGCTACTAAGGGAATTGTATATATCAGGGCAGAATATCCCCTGGCTATCAACCGTCTTAAGGTTGCCGCAAGACAGTGCCGTGCATACGGCCTGCTGGGTAAGGATATTATGGGAACCGGTTTTGATTTTGAGCTTGAACTGAGATACGGAGCAGGGGCTTTTGTATGCGGAGAAGAGACAGCTTTGATACACTCCATGGAGGGTTTCCGCGGTGAACCTACCGTAAAACCACCGTTCCCCGCAGAGAAAGGTTATTTGGGCAAGCCTACCAATGTGAACAATGTTGAAACTTTTGCAAATATTCCTGCAATTATTCTCAAGGGTGCTGAGTGGTTCTCATCAATCGGAACAGAAAAATCAAAAGGCACCAAGGTGTTTGCGCTTGCAGGAAAGATAAACAACGTTGGCCTTATTGAGGTTCCCATGGGTATCACACTCAGGGAGGTGATATATGAGATCGGAGGAGGAATCAAGGGTGGTAAAAAATTCAAGGCTGTGCAGACAGGCGGTCCTTCCGGAGGATGCCTTACTGAGAAGCACCTGGATGTTCCTATTGATTATGATAATCTTATTGCTGCAGGTTCTATGATGGGATCAGGTGGTATGATTGTTATGGATGAGGATGACTGCATGGTGGCTGTGGCAAAATTCTACCTGGAGTTCACTGTAGAAGAGTCCTGCGGTAAATGTGCCCCCTGCCGTGTGGGGAACAAGAGGCTACATGAGAACCTTGAGAAGATCTGTAATGGAAGGGGAACAATAGAAGATGTGGAATATCTGAAAAATCTCGGAA
>JALNXR010000024.1 GCA_023230265.1 Bacteroidales bacterium
AGAGCCTCCTTTGTTTTTCCCTCCAAAGTACCCGCTGATCTGCCGTTGCATAATCCCAGCTCGTACCTTATGCAATATTTACTCCTCAGAACAGGAACACCTTCCGGATTGTTAAGCTCATATGCCGGATCGTAATTCTCAGCCCCAAGGGTAATATAAAGTTCTCCCGCCAGCGGATTTGAAATATTGTAGGAATAATCCAGTCTTTTCCCTGCAAAAGGCTTAAACTCAATATTTTTAACTAACTCATCCACTTGTGTCCTTTTGGAACTCCTCCTCACGGACACCTCCTCCTCTGTAGCTCTTTCAAGCTGTTGCGCCAGAGATCTCCGGGCACTGTTCAGAACAGAAACAGGGTAAGATAAAAGCTGTCCGGTCTCCAGAAGAGGCTTCTCAAACAGATATATTCCGGCTCTTTTTGCCAGCTGCTGAGTTATCAGGTTTTTAGCCCTCTCACTGTTCAATGCCTCCGGGTAACTCCCCGTGATAATATATGTGGCAGAGGTTCCATCCTCACATACCGCCTCTATTCTTGTAACACCCTCTTTGCAAATAAATCTCTGAGAGACCTTTAAGAGTCTCTCGGGAAGATTTAACAGCTCTTTCTCAAACTGATGATTAAAGTTACGGTAAACAGATGAACCCGCCGGAATATTCGTCCTGGTTGTTGTCCTTATCAATTCCTGACTGTAACCTGATACCTTTGCACCAGTGATTTTTCCTCCGGGGGTAACAAAGCATAACCCATCATTATTGGAAACAAATATTTCCCTCTCCGGTTGAAACTCATAATCACCTCTTTTGTTAACTCTTCCACTTTTTACAATTCCCAGATACTCTCCGGTCGATTTGGTCCCTTGTGTGCTGTTCCATTGTCCTCTCTTTCCCGTACTGAAAAATGTTGTGTATCCCCTGTTAAAGGTCTTTTCGGGAGCGGGTGTAAAACCTCCGTAGAGAGAGCCGTGCGATGCGGTGCCGTATCTATTGTTGTTTTCAATAAATCTGTCAATTACAGACCGGTAATACCTCACAATATTCTTAACGTAGGAGGCGTTTTTCAGCCTGCCTTCAATTTTAAAAGAGGTGATCCCCGCTTCCGCCAACACTGGGATATAAGAGCTTAGATTCAAGTCTTTAAGAGAGAGTAGTGGTTTGTTTTTCTCAAGTATTTTACCGTTTATGTCAATCAGATTATACAAAGATCTGCAGGGCTGTGCACAAACTCCCCTGTTTGCACTTCTGCCTGCAAGATACTGGCTGAGGTAACACTGTCCGCTATACCCGACACACAGAGATCCGTGTACAAACGACTCAAGTTGAATCTTTGTGGCTGCTCTTATCTCTTTAATCTTTGAGAGTGAAAGCTCTCTTGCCAGAATAACCCTTTCGAAACCAAGCGACTCCATAAGCAGCACATCTTCAACGGTTCTCATGTTGGTCTGTGTAGATGCAAAAAGAGGCACTGGCGGGAGATCAGCCTTTAAAAGACCCAGGTCCTGTATTATCAGTGCGTCACAGCCGGCATCCCACCCCTGACGGGAAAGTTTCACAGCCTCATCTATCTCGTCCTCATACAATATGGTATTGATTACCATATATATTTTTACCCGGTATCTGTGAGCATACTTTACAAGTCCCGCTATATCAGCGATGGAGTTGGCAGCACTCTCCCTGGCTCCAAAGGATGGCCCTGCAATATAGACAGCATCGGCACCACAGTTTACCGCTGCAATGCCGATGTCCCTGTCCCTTGCGGGTGATAAAAGTTCCAGTCTCTCTAATTGCACTTGAATTGTGAGATCTTATACTCAGCCATTTGCTTGTACTTAGGGTCAGAAATAATCTGTTTGTAATAACCACAGGCTTTGGAGGTGTTCCCTTTTGCTTCATATGCGGTAGCAATAGCATAGAGAGTGGAGTTTTTGTCCTTGGCCTGGGGATCTGCAGCGTAATAGGCCTCCAGCCCTGCTATTGCATCATCATACTTCCTGAGTTGCAGAGCAGCAAGACCCGCTAGTTGAAATCCTTTTGTGTTTTCACAGTAAGTATTTGCCTTTTTGGCATTTTCCAGTGCACCGGCATAGTTCTTCTCCTGCCATGCAGCAGCGGATTTCTTAAGATAAATAACAGAAAGCTGCTTAACTGCATCTTCTTTTTCCCCGAGTTCGGCAGCCTTTTCAAAAGCGGCAACCGCACCATCCTCATTATTCAGCCTTGCTTCCGCTATTCCGATTCTCAGATATGCAGTGGCATTTGCAGAGTCTTGCTGGAGTACTTTTTTGTATCCTGCAATTGCTTCCGGGAATTTCCCTTCATTTATATAAGAATCTGCATCAGCCATCAGAAGCATCGGAAGCAGATCTTTTGCCTCGGTGGCAACATCCTCCATGGAGTTGGACCTGGCAAGCTCCGCAGCTTTTTTGATCTGCACTATTGCCTGATCGATATCCCTTTTGGAAGCCAGTTCTTTACCATAACGGAGATATATCTGGGGAAGAATGTCTTTGCACTCTTTAATAAGTGAAGAACCCTCCTCTCCAAGCCCCTCACACATTTTTAGCACTTTGATAAATGATTCAATAGCTGTTGCATAGTTATTTTCATTAAGAGCGGTTGCTCCCGAATTGTAGGTTTCAGTTGCAGTTGCAAGATCCTGTGCAAATAATGACCCCAACGGAAGAAGGGAGAGCATACAAATTGCAAAAAATGTCTTGATTTTTCTCATCAGTAGTTGTTTTTTTTAATATTCAAGCAAAAATAATAAAAACAATTATATAGAGCAAAATATTATCTGGTATAAATTTTGATTACATTTGTTCAATATTATTAACATTTTAACATTAAATTTCTTAAAATGAAAAGGATTTTTTTCCTGTTTGCTCTATTTGCATTAACATTTAATGTATATGCACAGACACCCCAGACGCTACCTCTGGAACCAAAAGTGAAAAGTGGTAAGCTGGAAAACGGGCTGACCTATTACGTAATGAAAAATTCAGAACCAAAAGGCCAGGCAGAGTTTTACATTGTTCAGAAAGTAGGCTCGATACTGGAAGAGGAGAACCAGAGAGGTCTGGCCCATTTTCTTGAACATATGGCTTTTAACGGTACAAAGAATTTCCCCGGCAATGGTATAGTTTCATATCTGGAGACTATAGGTGTGAAATTCGGTGCCAACCTCAATGCCTATACATCAGTTGATGAGACTGTATACAACATATCCAATGTCCCGGTTAAAAGACAGGGTATTATTGATTCCTGCCTTTTGATCCTCCATGACTGGGCATGTGCTATCAGCCTCAACGAGAAGGATATTGACGAAGAGAGAGGGGTTATTGTAGAGGAACTCCGGACAAGGAGCAACGCCCAGATGAGAATGCTGGAGGATATGCTGCCCGAGATGCTGCCCGGCAGCAAATATGCCCACAGACTTCCCGGAGGACTGGTGGATGTTGTAAAAAACTTCACATACCAGGAGCTGAGGGATTATTATGCAAAATGGTACCGTCCCGATCTGCAGGGAATAATTGTTGTGGGAGATATTGATCCCGATGCGGTTGAAAATCAGATTAAAACACTCTTTGGATCTATCCCGAAAAAGGAAAATCCCGCAGAGAGAGTTGAATTTGAAGTACCTGACACTAAAGAGCCTATTGTATCGGTAAACAGCGATCCAGAGGCAACAAGCACCTCTGTAATGCTTATGTACAAGCAGAATGTATTTCCGGAACATCTCAGACCCACTGCAGCCGCAATGGCTCAAAGCTACCTCAATTCAATGGTGATCTCAATGCTTAATTCAAGACTGAGTGATATCATCGTTAAGGCTGATGCTCCCTTTACAGGGGCCCGTGCAGGTTACGGTAATTTTATTGTAGCAAATACCAAAGCCTCTTTTGAATTCAACGCAGGTGCAAGAGAAGGAGAATATGACAAAGCACTCAGGGCAATCGTAAATGAGGCAGAAAGAGTAAGAAGACATGGTTTTACTGCATCCGAATACGAGAGGGTAAAGGCCAATTACAGTACAATGCTTGACAAGTTGTATGCCGAGAGGGAGAATCAGAAAAACGAATATTATGTGGATAAGCTTCAGAGTCATTTTGTATCTGGCTACGCATTCCCCGGAATTGAGATGCAGAATATGATCATGAGACAGGTGATAGACAATATCACTCTGGACATGGTTAACTCCTACGCTAAATCCCTTCCCAAAGAGGAGAATGTGGTTATAGCTATTATGATGCCTGAGAAAGAGGGGCTTAAAGTTCCGACAAAAGAGGAGATCTTGGAAGTTTACACCTCTGCTCTCAATGACAATGTTGAAGCATTTAAGGAGACTGTCTCAAATGAACCTTTGCTGGCATCTCTCCCCGCCGCAGGAACTGTTACAAGAGAGATGACCGAACCGGTTACCGGGGCTACGGTCTGGACACTATCCAACGGAGCCACTGTTGTTGTTAAGAAAACCGACTTCAAAGAGGACGAGGTGATAATGACTGCATCCAGCCGCGGCGGCTACTCCCTTATCGATCCGCAGGAGTACATTAACATCAAACTCATGGAAAATCTTATCGGTGTTGGCGGAATGGGTAAATTCAGCTCCAGGGATCTTGGCAAAATCCTCGCAGGGAAGAGAGTCTCTCTTGGTGTTTCAGTTTCAGCCTCGAACGAGAGTGTTTCAGGAAACACATCTCCAAAGGACATTGAAACATTTCTTCAGCTTTTGCATCTGCAGATGACCTCTATCAGGCAGGACGACGAAGCTTATCAGTCCTTCATGAACCGTGTCAGGACCTCCCTGCAGAACCAGGCTGCCGATCCTATGCAATCTTTCCAGGATACCCTCAACACAATTCTGTACAACAACTCTCCTTATACCCAGCGACTCACCCTTGAAATGCTGGATAAGGTTGATTATCCCAAAACCCTGGAGCTTGCCAGAGAGAGATTTGCAAACGCCGCAGATTTTACATTTGTATTCGTAGGGAATATTGATCCTTCTGTTTTGAAACCTCTTGCAGAGAAATATATAGGATCCCTCCCTGCAAATCCGGCAACAAAAGAGGAGTGGAAAGAGATCCCTCTGACACCGGTTAAAGGGAAACATACCAGCCACTTCACAAAAACCATGAAGACCCCCAAGACCACTGTATATACAGTTCTGTCAGGCCCTGTACCATACAATCTGGAGAACGCTCTTATGACCAATATGGCAAAGCAGGTGTTTGATATTGTATTTACTAAGAGTCTGCGTGAAGATGAAGGAGGTACTTACGGTGTAGGAATTAAAGCTTCAATCGATTATTATCCAAAAGATTACTTCACATTCCTGTTTGGTTTTGACACCAATGAGGAGAAGAAAGACAAACTGCTGCAGCTTGCCCACAAGGGAATTGCAGACGTAATTGAAAAGGGTGTTAATCCGGAAGATTTCAGCAAAATAGTTGAATACATGCTTAAAAACTACACCCAAAGCCAGAGAGAAAACTCATATTGGAACAATGTTCTAAGATCAAGGTTCCTGCTGGGTAGAGATGTACACACAACTTATGAGCAGACTTTAAAGTCAATAACTCCGGAAAAGCTTCAGAAATTTATTAAAGAGGCCCTGACTCAGGGCAACCAGGTTGAGGTTATAATGACCGGCACCAACTAGAATGGACCACCCCTCTGTAATACAGATTGATAACATTCTTGTTTCGACTTCAATAATAACCGGGCACTTTGTATGTGACTATCCAAAGTGCCATGGTTGTTGTTGTGTTATTGGAGAGAGCGGCGCTCCGTTGCTTGACCATGAGTGTAAAATTCTCTCAGAAGAGTTCCCGGATTTTTCAAAATATCTTACAAGGGAAGGGATCCGTTCTGTAAAGGAACAGGGTCCCTTTGTAATTGACAGGGATAATGACAAGGTGACACCACTTGTAAACGGAGAGGAGTGTGCCTATTCCATTACTGATAAGGATAACAACATATTATGTGGACTGGAAATTGCACACAGGGAGGGTAACTGTTCCATCAGGAAGCCTGTTTCCTGTTGGCTGTATCCGATTAGGGAGACGACACTCTCAAGCGGTCTCACTGCTCTCAATCTGCATCAGTGGCATATTTGCATGGATGCATATGTAAAAGGATCAAAGGAGGGGATCCCGGTATTCAGGTTTGTACGGGAGGCTTTAATATTTCGTTTTGGAGAGGATTTTTTCCGGCAGCTTGAGATAGCCGAAAAGGAGCTGTTCAGATAAACCTGTTGCCCACAAATTTAGTGAACTCAATAAGATCTCTTTTGTAGGAGCTCTCTTTTAAAGAGGATATTGCCTCCTCTGCCTTTTTTGTATGCTCGGTAAGTGTTGCCTGAGCCAGTGCAATCCCGGAATACTTCTTTACAAAGGCAAAAATTATCTCTTTTACATTCTCAGGGGTATCTCCTTTTTCTTTAAGAAGGGAGATTATCTTTTCTCTCTCTTTTACTCCTGCAATCTCCATTGCCGCAATAAGAGGGAGGGTTATCTTACTCTCCCGTATATCGTTACCGGCACTTTTCCCGGTATTGAGATCCGGCATATAATCAAATATGTCATCCCTTATCTGGAAGGCAATCCCAAGATTACGGGCATACTCTTCCATAATATCAAGAGTTTTGTGCCCGGCTCCGGTAGAATAGACACAGCTTTTTACAGTTGCTACAAAAAGAGAGGCTGTTTTTCTGTAAATTATTGAATAGTAGTCTTCCCGGGTAGTGTCAAAGGATCCGGCTTTCTGCATCTGAAAAAGTTCTCCCTCAGAAAGATCCTCAACTGTTCCGGTAAAAAGCCCAAGAATTGTTGAGTCCTTCTGCTCCACTATCAGGGAAAGTGCCTTCGCAAGCCAAAAATCCCCGGTTAGAATGGAAGCAGCAGGATTATAAAGTGTATGCACTGTGGGTGCACCCCTTCTTAGCTGTGCGCTGTCTGCGACATCATCGTGCAAAAGGGTTGCTGTATGGATCATTTCACTGACCACTGCAGAGCAGATTGTAAGATGGTTAGTCTCTCCGCAGGCTTTTGCCGAGACAATTCCGAGAATGGGACGAATCTGCTTTCCTCTGTTCTCCAATATGTAGGAGTTGATCTGATTTAAAAGAGAACTGTCACTTTTTATGGCACTGGAGAGGGTTTTATGATAGCTCTCCCACTCATTTATTATATCTCCCGACAACAGCCTGAATTCCATATCAATAAATTTAAGGGAAATAATCACCGGGATTCTGTCTGCCCGGAGTGCTGTTTCTGATAATATCCATAAGTTCCGGAACGGATTCTGCAACCTTTAAGTTATACCTCCAGTTCTTTCCTAAAAACCGCTCCCTCTCATATTGTTCAAAAAGGGATATCAATCCATTATAAAAACCGTTTATATTCAGTAGAATTGTCTCTCCGTCATATAGTCCCAGCCTTTTTAATGTAAAAGTTTCAAGAAACTCTTCAAGAGTCCCCAGTCCGCCCGGCATCGCCACTACAGCATCGCTTGTTTCTCTAAGCTTCTCTTTTCTCTCGCTCAGAGTGTTTACATATATTATAGATTCTAAAACAGGATGGTTTAATTCCAACTCTTTCATAAAAAGAGGCATAACCCCTTCAACTCTACCTCCCTTCTGAATCATCCGGTCAATAATGATCCCCATAAGTCCTCTGGAGCTGCCTCCGCAAATGACCTTAAGCCCAAGAGAAGAGGCCGCCTCTGCAAAATCTCCGGCGGCCTCTTTGTAACTCTCCTCCAGAACATTACTCGAAGAGCAGTAAACACAGATACTCTTAATCATCAGAAATGTTAAGAAATATTAAAAAAGCAGTGCAACTGACAACTGAAATCCCTGAAGGGTAGCGTTTTTATATGTTTCTGCCTGATCCCACTGAGCTCCTGCACTCTGCAGTTTCCCAAGACCCCAGTTATACTTTCCTACAATCTGTAGCTTCCAGATATCAATCCCGGCTCCCAGACCAATTCCGTAGTCAAAGCGGTTTATATCATCAAATGGCTGATCTTCCAGTCTGGTGTTGTTTTTCATAACATAGGACACAAAAGGGCTGGCCAGTATAAAAGGTCTGAACAGCAAAAGATCCGCCCCAAGCTGTAAGTTAATGGGCAAAGTAAGATAATCAATGTTCACCTCATTCGCAGGGTCGTTCTCAAGAGTTGTTCTCACTGTAGAGTAAAGTAGTTCTGGTTGTATAGCCAGACCAATAAAGGGAACCTTCATCTGAAGAGCCAGTCCGAAATGGTAGCCGGTCTGATTATTCCAGGTGTTTTCCAGATTGCTGGAAACATTTGACATATTCGCAAAACCGAGCCCTCCCTTGATACCGAACCTCACCTGTGAGAAGGTGGTTGTTGCGGAGAGAAGGACAAGAGTTAACAGAAGTGCATACTTTTTCATTTGTTTTTACATTAATGCATTAATCTTTGCGATTATTGCTGATTTAGTTGTAGCTCCGACTATCTTATCCTTTAGCTCACCGTTTTTAAAGAAAAGAATTGTCGGGATATTCCGTATTCCGTATTTAACCGGTACCTGAGAACTAGAATCAACATCACACTTTGTGATTACGGCTTTCCCCTCAAGTTCTGTTGCAAGTTCTTCAACTATAGGGGATATCATTCTGCAGGGGCCACACCATGTTGCCCAGAAATCAACCAGAACAGGTTTGTCCGAATTTAAAACCACTTGTGTAAAATTTGAATCATTTACTGCTATCGCCATAATATTATAAAGTTATTAATTAATTAAAACTCTTTTTACAATGCTAAAATAATACCATTTTTTCAAAAATCCTATTTATTTACGCATCAAACCGGCCAGACCTCCGCTGGCAGTCTCCTTATAAAGGTGAGGAAGATCGTGTCCTGTTCTCTTCATCGCCTCCACAACTGTGTCAAAACTCACCAGATGCTTGCCGTCAGAAAGAAGAGAATACATATTTGCATCCACTGCGCGTGTAGCACCAAACGCATTTCTCTCTATACATGGAATTTGTACCAATCCGCATACCGGATCACAGGTAAGACCCAGAAAATGCTCAATCCCGATTGATGCAGCATACTCAACCTGTGCCGGTGTTCCTCCGAACAGTTGAACCCCGGCTCCGGAAGCCATTGCACATGCAGAACCTATCTCTCCCTGGCATCCCACTTCTGCTCCGGAGATTGATGCATTTGTCTTGATAATATTCCCGATTATTCCGGCGGTAGCCAGTGCTCTTATAATCCGTTTATCACTAAAGTCGTAAAATGACTTGTTAAGATACAGGACTGCAGGAATTACTCCTGAAGAGCCGCATGTAGGGGCTGTGACAACCTTGCCACCAGATGCATTCTCCTCAGCAACGGCAAGAGCATAGGCAAAGGTCATACTTCTTCTCTGCATGGAGCCCTGATACCCCTTTGCTTTTATGTAAAAAGAGGAGGCCTTTCTTTGAAGATTCAAACCTCCGGGGAGAACCCCTTCATTTTCAAGGCCTCTCTCTACAGCATCCTTCATAACATTCCATACCTCCTCAAGATAGTCCCATATATCAGGGGATTCATACTCCTGAACATACTCCCAGAAAGTTCTGCCGTGTTTCTGGCACCATTCCAGGATTGTGGACATCTTTCTGTGAGGGTAGACCACGTCAAGACTCTTCCTTTTTCCGGAGTCGCTCAGATCCCCTCCTCCAATACTGAATGTTGTCCATTCTCCGGTTTTATTACCCTGCTGATCAAAGGCTTCAAATCTGATTCCATTGGGATGTTGCGGTAAAAAGGTCTCAGGCAACCATATGATTTCTGTTTCGGCTACTCCAAGTTGCTCCTTAACAGCCACATCTGTCATGTGGCCTCGCCCGGTAGCTGCAAGACTACCGTACAATGTCACCTTAAAAGAAGAGGCAGTCCCCTGCCTCTTCTTAAAAATCTCTGCGGCTCTGGAAGGGGCCATTGTGTGGCTGCTGGAAGGCCCCCTGCCGATTTTAAAAATTTCTTTAATACTCTCCATCTCAAATAACAGGTTGAGAGTCCCACACAAATGCCCTTAGCCCCTGTTTTTCCGCTTCATCGTTAATTTTTTGCAGTTCTTTAAGCAGCAGTTGTAATTTTTCCTCCTCCATAATTGCAAGGGTGGCCATATTCTTGGAAGGCCAGGCGTGTGTTCCGTAGTGGGGTTCCCCTTTAAAGGTCCCCCTCCCCTGAACATCTTCCCATTTGGTAAACCCCCTGACATTGCATTTATCCAGAGCTTCCATTATCAACAGGTTGTGAGCCTGATTGTATACTATCATCAATGCTTTCATACGATTATTTTTTATTTTTTTAGGGTCGTATGGAACTCTCGATGAAATAATTTAATCATACACTTGGGTGTAATAATTGATTAAATTATTTCATGTTCGTTTCATACTTATGCTTTATTAATAATTATATCCCTGCGACGTCCTTTTTTTCTTATCTTCCTTATGTTCCTTGCATGGAAAGATGCATATATGGTAGGTATAACAATAAGAGTCAATATCGTCGAAACAGTGAGACCGCCAATAATTGAAATCCCCATAGGCTGCCAGATCTCTGATCCCTCTCCTATTCCCATTGCCATAGGCACCATACCAAGGATTGTTGTCAAAGTGGTCATAAGAACCGGACGAAGACGGGATTTACCACCCAATACAACAGCTCTTTTTATAGAAATTCCTCTCTCAATATTCAGATTAATGTAGTCAATAAGTACAATACCATTCTTTACTACAATACCGACAAGCATAATAGCCCCAATAAGTGCAATAAGACTGAGCGATGTGCCTGTAATCCAGAGTGCGATAAACACACCTGTAAAGGCAAACGGGAGAGAGAACATAATAATAAAGGGATCTCTGAGAGACTCAAACTGTGCCGCCATCACAATATATGTCAGCATGACCACAAGCAGAAGAAGGGTAAACATATCCGCAAATGACTCCTTCTGATCCTCTACAGATCCTGAAACCTGAACATTAATCTGAGGTGGTATATCAAGTTTTTTCAACTCTTTATTCACCTCCTCTGTAATGTCCCCCAGGGCTCTCTTGTAAATATTTCCCGTCACTTTTATCACTCTCTCTCTGTCAATATGCTCTATTGCAGGTGGCGAGAAACTTTCAACCACATTTCCCACTTCAGAAAGGCGAACACCCTTACCCTGAGAGTTGTAAAGCATAATATTCTTAACGTCTTCAATCTCTGTTCTGTATTTTCCGTCGCTTCTGACAACAATGTCATATTCCTCACCCTCCTCTCTTAAAAGCGATGCGGTTACACCGTTAATTCTGTTCCTTACAACAGTTGCTGCACCTGCAAGAGTCAGACCGTTCATTGCGAGCTTCTCCCTGTTGAAGACAACCTGGAGCTGAGGTGAATAGTCTTCTCTGCTCAAAGCAACATCCCTGATACCTTTTGTGTTTTTCAGAATATCCCTGACCATCCCTGCCGTCATTTCTGCATCCTGCATATCGTAGCCTACTACATTAACCTGGAAGGTTGATCCTCCCATGCCCATACCCATACCGCTTCCTCCGGGTATTACATTAAAACGGTAAATCTCAGGAATTGCTTCAAGATCCTTTCTCATCAAATCCCCTATTTCAAAAATACTCCTGTCTCTTTCAGATGATTTGGTGAGTTTTATGGTGTAAGAGATAAGATGTGTACCGGAGGCACTCATAGCCATAAAAATATTGCTTCCGTCAGAAGGCCCCATTGATGACTGAATTGTTGTAACCTCAGGATATTTTACTGACCAGTCTTTATATATAAGATCATTGAGTTTCCGGGTCTGTTCCATTCTTGTCCCTACCGGTAGTTCAACACTTACATTAATGGTCCCGTTATCTGATTCAGGGAAAAAGTCGGTTTTCACAATTCCCAGTAAAAGTAATGATGCTGCAAAAATCAATATAGCACCCGTGAGTACTCTTGTCCTGTGCCGCAATGCTCTCTCGAGCATCTTTGCATAGAATACATCTATTGCATCGAGAATTTTTTCAATGGCAGCCGTAATTTTATTTGTGCGTTTCTCACCTTTTTTTTGCTGCTTAAGCATTCTTGCACTGAGCATAGGAGTAAGGGTAAGAGCAACCAGAAGAGATACCGATATAATTATTGTCACAATCCATCCAAGTTGCTTAAACATAATCCCGGCAAGGCCGGAAACCATTGTAAGGGGGAAGAACACAGCAATAATCGTCAGGGTAGAAGCCATTACAGCTACCGCAACTTCATTTGTTGCATAAATTGCCGCATCCCTGGGTTTGCTGCCTCTCTCAATATGTGTCGTGATGTTTTCCAATACAACTATTGCATCATCCACAACCATACCGATTGCTATAGACAATGAACTCAACGATATAATATTCAATGAATTTCCTGTTATCATAAGATAAATGAAAGCGGCTACAAGAGATACAGGAATTGACAATATAATTATTAGAGAAGCTCTCCACCTTCCAAGGAAAAAGAGAACCACCAGCATTACAAAGAGACCTGCCAGCAGTACAGTCTCTGTCAGAGACCCGATGCTGTCTTTCACAAATTCCGAGGTATCAAGCACTGTTTCAATCTGAATATCAGGAGGAAGAGAGGCTTTTATCTCCGGCATTGCCTTATTGATGCGGTTAACAACATCCACAACATTGGCTCCGGACTGTTTCTGGATAACCAATGAAGCACTTCTGAGCCCGTTAGTCTTTACCTCAGTAACCCTCTCTTTGAGTGTGTCCTTAATTGTTGCGACATCTCCCAACAGGACATTCCTTCCCATATAACTGCCAATTACCATGCTTTCAAGCTGGCTGCTCTCTTCTAGTTCGCCCTCCACTCTCACAGAATAGGTCTCTGTTCCAATATCCATACTCCCCGCAGGAATATTTCTGTTGTCCATTCCTATAAGGGCAGCAATCTGTTCGTCAGTTATTTTATAGGCATCTGTTTTCCTGGGATCGGTAAGAATCTGTATCTCTCTTTCGGGTGCACCGCCAATATTTGATGCAGCAACCCCTTTGATTCTGTTTATGGGATTAGCCACCTTCTCTTCCAGAATTTTGTATAAATTCTGAGGACTCCCTGATGTCCTTGCAGACAAAAAGAGGACAGGCATCATCTCTGTGCTGAACTTGAAAACCACCGGAGATTCAGCTCCTTCGGGCAGGTTGTTTCTTTGCATATCCAGCACTGACCTGATATCGTTCACAACCTCATCCATATTGGTCCCGTACTCAAATTCAAGAGTTATCAGAGAAACGTTGTCCTTAGATGTGGATGTAATCTCTTTCAGGTCTGTTACCGTACTGAGTGAGGTTTCAAGATTCTTTGTAATGTTAAGCTCAATATCTGCGGCACTTGCCCCTGGGTAGGTGGTCATAACACTGGCCATATTCAACTCAATATCGGGGTACAGATCAACCGACAGTCTTGAGAAGGAGAAAAGCCCGAAAATGATTATACCTATAAATATCAGAGCCGTGGTTACCGGTTTCTTAACTGCTATTTCATATATTTTCATACCTTATTTCAATTATTGTTTAAGCATGTTGTTACCTTCCACAACCTTAATCTTTGCCTGATCCACAAGTCTTGAAATACCTGCGGTCACAACCATTTGTCCTGCTTCCAGCCCGCTTTTTATTTCATAAATGTCTCCGAACCGTTTACCAGTCTCTACCTTGGTGTATCTTACAATATCCCCGTCCACGACATAAACATACCTGTCATTAGTACCGGTCTGTTTTATCACAGCCCTGTCGGATACCACTATTCTCTCTTTGCTTCCGAAATCCACCTTAGCTTTTGCGTACATACCGGGTCTTATCTCACCGGAGGAGTTGGGAATAGTAACCTGTGCCTGGAAAGTATGGGTGGCCGGATCTATTGTAGGATAAATCAGACTTACTTTGCCGTTGTATTTTTTCCCGTTATAGACATCCAGGGTTATCTCCACTGGTGTCCCCACCCTGGTCTGAGGATAAAACTCTTCTGATATATTAACCATAATCTTTACCGGGTTTATCTGCATCAGAACAAGTATGGGCATACCAGTAGCCATGTCCCCGTTGTCGAATAATCTCTGGGTAACCACACCGTCTATTGGTGAAAGGAGTTTTGTGTTTTCACTGATGTTCCGTACACTCTCCCCGGCAACCTGCACCTGAGTCAGCAGCTGGTCGTATTGTTGTTTAGAAACACCCCCGGCTTTGTAAAGTTCTTCTGTACGTGCCAGATTTACCTTAAGGTTCTCCAGCTGAAGTCTTGCCTGTGTATAGTTAACGCTCTCCATCTGGACAAGCAGCTGCCCCCGGGTCACTCTCTGTCCCACCTCCACGAATATCTTTTCAATTCTCTGAGCTGCTGCACTGGTTATATTGTTTTTCACAAAAGGTTCTATGTTCCCTGTAAACTCTGCCTGTTGAGGAACCATTCTGGTTACTGCCTGTTCGGCAGTGACTTCTATAATTTTCCCGGCA
>JALNXR010000025.1 GCA_023230265.1 Bacteroidales bacterium
CTCTAAAGAGAGTTTTCTCATCGCCCGGAATATACCCGGAGTGGCTGTACCTGACAACTCCGTCTTTACTGAGAATCATTGTAAAGGGTATCGAAGAGATATTCATTGCCTTCATAATCTCCTGATTTGCATCTATAAGCACTGTAAATGGCCACTCCCGGCCGGATACAAAACTGCGGACTCTTGATGTTGAGCGAACATCATCTGTACTTATAGCCACATATGTAAAATCTATCTCTTTTTGCCACGATTCAAATTTCTCCGAGACTGCCTCCAGTTCCTCTACGCATGGATTGCACCAGGTTGCCCAGAATGATATCACAACAGGCTTTTCTCCTGTTAAAATATCCGTCAGCTTCACCTCCTTCCCGTCCAAACCTTTTGCAAACATATCCGGCAGGGAAGTTTGTGAGCTCAAAGGCGTTGAGAAAAGGCTTAAAAGCGCAGTGACACAGAGAGATACAGACAGGTTTGTAATCGGAAACAGACATAGGACCAAACTTGCCAGGGGTCTTTGGGATCTCCTTATTACTTCCATAATGAGAAATAATTTTGAAGGATATAATATTTTGGAATGATTAGTATAAGCCTTTGCGAATTTACAATATAAAAGTGAATTGTAGTATAAGATTCCGGCTTAATAGTAAAATATCAACTTATAAGATCACCGCCATACCCCAACAAAACAGCCGGGATCTGTAGATGACCCCGGCTGTTTCTATTGATTAAAATGTACTATCAAACTCTACACACCTGCAAGCCTCTTGTAAGAGTTATAACGCCATTTGGCATTCTCCTCGGTTACTTTAAAGAGTTCTGTAGCCTCCTGCGGGAAGGTCTTTATTAGTGAAGAGTAACGCACCTCGCTCTTGAGGAAATCCTGGAACTTGCTCCAGTCAGGCTCTTTGCTGTCAAGTGTAAAGGGGTTCTTTCCTTCTGCTTCCAGCATCGGATTATACCTGTAAAGATGCCAGTATCCGCATTCAACAGCAAGTTTCTCTTCCCTCTGTGAGGCTCCCATTCCGTTTTTAAGACCGTGGTTGATACATGGTGCATAGGCAATTATCAGTGCCGGACCGTTGTAAGCCTCAGCCTCTTTGAGTACATTAAAGAGCTGGTTGTGGCTTGCACCCATGGCAACCTGTGCAACATACACATATCCGTAGCTCATAGCCATCATTCCGAGATCTTTCTTGCGAACCCTCTTACCGGCTGTTGCAAATTTTGCAACAGCTCCAACAGGGGTTGACTTGGATGATTGTCCACCGGTGTTTGAGTAAACCTCAGTATCCAGAACAAGCACATTGACATTGCTGCCGGATGCAAGTACATGGTCGAGTCCTCCGTATCCGATATCATAGGCCCATCCGTCTCCGCCGAAGATCCACTGAGATCTTGTTACAATGTAATCTTTAAGAGTTGTGAGCTCTTTGCAGATATCACACTTGCAATTGGAAATCAAAGGTATGAGTTTGGATGCGATCTCCCTTGTTGCTTCTGAGTTATCTTTTTTAGATAACCACTCACCAAAGAGAACTTTTGTCTCTGCTGAACATTTCTCGCACTCAAGACCTTCTGCCATCAGCTTTGCCACTCTCTCCCTCATTCTCTCGGATCCTAAATGCATACCTAATCCGTACTCAGCGTTATCCTCAAAGAGCGAATTTGCCCATGAGGGACCGTTTCCATCACGATTTGTTGTATAGGGAGAAGAGGGGAATGATCCTCCGTATATGGAAGAACAACCTGTTGCATTTGCCACCATCATCCTGTCGCCGTACATCTGTGTGACAGCCTTGATATATGGAGTTTCACCGCAACCTGCGCAGGCCCCTGAGAATTCAAACAATGGTTGGGAGAACTGCAGATTCTTGACATTCTGACTCTTGTTCTGAATGGTATCTTTATAGCCGACAGTACTATGCATATAGTCGAAATTCTGCTGCTCGTGCTCCTGTGTTTCAATAGGTTTCATAACAAGAGCCTTGGTCTTTGCAGGGCAGACATCGGCACAGTTGCCGCAACCTGTACAGTCCATAGGGGTTACCTGGATTGTAAAGCTGTAATCCTTGAACGGGCCATTCCCTTTAACTCTCTTGACAGATGCCGGGGCAGCAGCCTGCTCCTGCTCATTCATAAGGAAAGGACGGATGGCTGCGTGAGGGCAGACATAGGCACACTGGTTACACTGGATACAGTTTTCCGGTTGCCATTCAGGAACATGAGCTGCGACGCCTCTTTTTTCGTATGCAGCAGTACCTGCGGGAATTGTGCCATCTTCATAATGGAGGAATGCGCTAACAGGAAGTTCGTTACCAGCCTGGGCATTCACAGGGTCAGCCACACTTCTTACCCAATCAGGTGCAAGGCGGTCAAAGCTGGCAGGGCGGAACTTGGCAGTGAGATTCTTCCATTCAGTCGGAACCTCAACCTTTTCATATTCAGCACCCTTGTCGATAGCCTGATAGTTCATCTTTAGTACAGATTCACCCTTTTTACCATAAGATTTTTCAGCAGCGTGTTTCATCTCATTAACTGCCTGCTCATAAGGAATTATGTCGGCAATTTTGAAAAATGCAGATTGTAAAATAGTGTTTGTTCTGTTGCCGAGTCCGATCTTTTCAGCGATGTCTGTAGCGTTGATTATATAGAAATTGAGCTGTTTTTTTGCTATTACAGATTTGATGTAATCGGGCAGCTTCTCCAGTGTCTCCTCTTTGCTCCATAGGGTGTTAAGAAGGAATGTACCTCCTTTTTTAATCCCCTTGAGAACATCATACTTGGTGAGGTACGGGGTGACATGGCATGCTACAAAATCCGGATTGGATACCAGGTATGGTGATTTGATGGGTGTATCCCCGAATCTCAGGTGAGAGCAGGTGTAACCTCCTGATTTCTTGGAGTCGTAGTCAAAATAGGCCTGAACATATTTTGATGTTGCCTCTCCGATGATTTTAATGGTGTTTTTATTTGCACCAACAGTTCCGTCGGATCCCAGACCAAAGAACTTACACTCTTTAACTCCCGGTTTGGCCATGCTGATCTCCTCTTTGAGAGGAAGGGATTTAAAGCTAACATCGTCAACAATTCCTATAGTGAATCCGTTCTTGGGCTCTTTTAACTTGAGGTTGTCAAATACCGACAGAATCTGTGCAGGGCTTGTGTCCTTAGAGGAGAGACCGTATCTTCCTCCCACGATCAGGGGCATTTTGCCTCCTCTCTCTGCAATTGCAGATTTAATATCAATGTAAAGAGGTTCTCCCACAGCACCTGGTTCTTTTGTCCTGTCAAGCACAGCGATTCTCTTTACGTTCTTCGGGAGCACTCTAAAGAAATATTTGGCAGAAAATGGTCTGTAAAGCCTTACAGTGAGAACTCCAACCTTTTCTCCCTTTTCAATCAGATGATCAACAGCTTCTCTGATAGTTTCGCAAACAGAGCCCATTGCAATAATCACATCTTCTGCCTCGGGATCACCGTAGTAATCAAAAGGAAGATAATGTCTTCCTGTAAGCTCGCTTATTTCTCCCATATAACGGGCAACGATATCCGGAACAGCATCATAATAGGGATTTGATGCCTCTCTTGCCTGGAAGAATACATCAGGATTCTGAGCTGTTCCCCTTGTAACGGGTTTTACAGGGTTTAAAGCTCTGTTTCTGAAAGATGCAAGTGATTTGTCGCTTACCATAGCTCTCAGAGCTTTGGAATCGATGTCTTCTATTTTCTGAATTTCATGCGAAGTTCTGAATCCGTCAAAGAAATGAACGAAAGGGACCCTCGATTTTAGGGTTGAGAGATGGGCCACTGATCCCAGATCCAGAGCTTCCTGGACACTTGAGGATGCCAGAAAGGCAAAACCTGTCTGGCGTGCGGCCATTACATCCGAATGATCTCCAAAAATTGAAAGAGCCTGTGCGGCAAGTGTTCTTGCAGAAACATGAAAAACTGCGGGAAGTAACTCCCCTGCGATTTTGTACATATTGGGGATCATAAGCAGAAGCCCCTGAGATGCTGTGAATGTTGTAGTCAGCACTCCTGACTGAAGAGAGCCGTGAACAGCACCGGCAGCTCCGCCTTCGCTCTGCATCTCGACAACTTTCACTGTCTCTCCAAAGATGTTTTTCTTTCCGTAAGCAGACCACTCATCTACATACTCCGCCATTGTAGATGAGGGAGTTATTGGGTAGATTGCAGCCAGTTCGCTAAACATATATGCAGCGTGTGCTGCTGCATAATTGCCGTCGCAGGTAATAAATTTTTTTTCCTTTGCCATAGCTGGTATGTTAAATATTTAAAGTTTATGTTTTTACAAAAAATAAATTCCGGTAAAAAATTTTGATCCGAATAAAAACAGAAATCCCCACATAACCGAATATGCAGGTAAAAAAGTTACATCCTTAAAAAGTGTAAAACAGGAGGTATATATTTCACAGAAATCCCGACAAAATCCCTGAACCGGGATTTTGCCATAAACAGCTCTGTTTCAATTTCGAACTCTTTTGCTATTTGCTGAGGTATGAGCATAATATCAATGGGGCAAATTTAGCAAAAAAAAATGGATATTCCCAATACCGGATTCCCGGGGAAAGCTTTTATTGGTAACCCTGGGTTATACTTTCCGGTTTATTTTTCTTTATCAGGTTTTGGAGTACACTTCCGGGGCCGAGCTCAGTGAACTCTCTTGCTCCGTCGTTCCACATATTTTCAACTGTTTGCCTCCATTTAACCGGAGCCGTAAGCTGAAGTATCAGATTTTCCTTTATCTCGGCAGGAGATGTATGAGGCAGTGCGTCCACATTCTGATAGACCGGACAGATCGGTTTTATGATATTTGTCTTTTCAATAGCCAAAGCCAGCTCCTTTCTTGCCGGTTCCATCAGCGGTGAGTGAAAAGCTCCTGACACAGGTAGTTGTACTGCCCGTTTAGCCCCTGATGCTTTAAGCATTTCGCAGGCAGTTGCAACAGCTTCAATTGCTCCGGATATAACAAGCTGCCCATCACTGTTGTAATTTGCAGGAACCACAATGCCTGAGACTTTTGCACATATTTCCTCAACAATTTTCTCTTCTGCTCCCAGTATTGCAGCCATTGTGGAAGGTTGCATCTCACAGGCCTTTTGCATTGCATTAGCTCTGGCAGAAACAAGTCTGAGCCCGTCTTCAAATGTCATTGCCCCCGCTGCAACAAGTGCTGAAAACTCACCAAGTGAGTGACCTGCCGTCATATCGGGATTGAAATCGTGATGGCATACAGAAAGTATCACAGAGTGAATAAAAATTGCAGGCTGGGTGACTTTTGTCTCTTTAAGCTCCTCATCGGAACCATCGAACATTATGTCGGTTATTCTGAATCCGAGGATCCGGTTGGCTTCCTCAAACATCTTCTCAGCAACGGAATAGCTGCTGTAAAGTTCTTTGCCCATTCCGCTGAACTGGGCTCCCTGTCCGGGGAAAACGAATGCTTTCATAACAATATATATATCAAGCAGCAAAGATACATTTTTTAATTAATTTAAAAATTGTACCTTTGCTGCTCAATACAAGGCCTAGTAGTTCAGCTGAATAGAACGTCAGATTCCGGTTCTGAAGGTCGGGGGTTTGAATCCCTCCTAGGTCGCTGCAACATTTTTATTTTAAGTTGTCCGGTAGCATCACCATGGCTGCCTGTTTCAGAAATAAATCCCCTTCAGGAGTCAATCATTTTCCGTTCAAACTTTTACAAAATGCGATCTGGCTGAATGTCCAAAGCTTTTGTTGTCGAATACTAAACATCCGCTGCTACCCGGAAATCTATGTATCCTTCTCCTCAACCTAAGCACAAACAGTTCAGATTCACATTGTCACTCAAGAGGTTGTCGCCCGTGGATGATCTGCCGGAGATACCGGAACAAAATCTGACAGATCAATAGGAGCCGGACAATAACATTGAGAAAGATCTAAAATTGTAGTTACTTTGATTTGCCAATCACTCTATAGATGCACAAAGCGGATGATTCGTTGCACGAAAAAAGAGAAAAATTTTTAAAAATTTTTCTCTTTTTTAATTTCGGCGCCTAAACATCAGATTAACAATAAGATGTGCTAATTAATGTTTTTATGCTACCAGCTTTGATGACTTTACTAATAATCTGAAAAATATCCAATTCTACTGAGTAGTTCAGGATAGTTATTCAACAAAGGCAATAATCTCTCCCTTCTGCACCATCTCGCCCTGCTTTGCACCTATATAAACTATCTTTCCTGAGAAGGGAGTCTTTACCAGCTCAAGTCCGTAGTATGCCTGTACAAAACATATAGTCTGTCCCTCTTTAACGCTTTCACCGATATTTGGAGCTGACGAAGCATCGGCAACATCATACTGCCATATCAACTGCCCCTTAACGGGAGATTGCAAAGGCCTGGCGTTCGGGAATTTCTGGCTAACTGATTCAATATCAATTTTTGGCATCTCTATCACGGGGCGCTGAACCACAACCGGAGCATTTGCTTTTGCTTTTGCTGCCTCCAACTCCTGGTTGAACCTCTGCTTGGCAACGCCACTCTTGTAATCACGGTATTGTCTTTCATGCATAGCGAATTCAAACAGCTCCTCATCATCTTCTCCCAACTCCCAGTTATTCTCCTCCATCTCTTTTCTGTAACGGTCAAGCTCGTTGGGGAAAGCGTCCTGGGGATTACCCGTATAAAATTCAAGCCCCTTATCTTTAGCTAACTGAACAATCTCAGGAGCAAGTTCCCCGGGAAGTTTACCGGTTTTACCCAGTATCATATTCCAGGTATCTTTATCGATGGTTGTCCACCTTGGTTCACCCTTGAGGGTGTGCATCAGGTTCATCAGAGCAGTATTTTTAACATACTGGCTGAACGGAGTAACCAGAGGCGGGTAACCCAGTTTTGGCCAGACATATCCAACTTCCTGGAACAGCATTACAACCAGCTCATCAAGCTGAAGCTGCTTTTTACCCTGATTTTTTAAAGATGAGTTGATTGCTCCGTGGAATCCTTTGAGATCTGCCATCATTGACCCCATCATCCCACCCGGAAGTCCGCATCCCACAAGCAGTGAGGTCATCTGTTTGTTACCCGGGTCGATAAAGTATCCAAGGTAATCATCTATAAACTGTTGAGTCAGATGCCTTGCCTCCATATAGGCATCCATATTGATCTCTTTCACCAGAAATCCTGCGTCTTTTAGCATGGCCTGAATAGTGATGACATCGGGGTGAACCATCCCCCATGAGAGGGGTTCCATTGCGACGTCTATATATTCTGCACCGGCCCTTGCAACCTCAAGCATTGAGGCTACAGAGAATCCCGGACCAGAATGTCCGTGGTATTGCACAATAATGTGCGGATATTTATCTTTAATTGCTTTGGTAAGTCTTCCCAAAAAAGCGGGTCTGCCAATACCGGCCATATCCTTAAGACAGATTTCATCGGCACCGAACTCAACAACCTTATCCACTACATTCATAAAATACTCAACAGTGTGTACAGGCGAAGAGGTGATACTCAGGGCTGCCTGCGAGATCATACCGGCTGCTTTTGCATACTTCACTGATAGTTCCAGATTCCGGGGATCATTCAGTCCGCAAAATGAGCGGGATATATTGGTCCCCTGTTTCACCTTGACCTTGTACATCAGTTCCCTGACATCGGCAGGCACTGGATTCATCCTTATTCCGTTGAGCCCTCTCTCGAGCATGTGAGTCTGGATCCCGGCCTTGTTAAAAGGTGCGGTCCACTCCCTCACTGCCTTATTGGGATTCTCTCCGAACAACAGATTTACCTGTTCAAATGCTCCTCCATTAGTCTCCACCCTGTCAAAACACCCCATGTCGACAATGACAGGAGCTATCTGTTTTAACTGATGGACCATTGGAACATATTTTCCCGAAGATTGCCACATATCCCTGTAAAGTAGGGAGAACCTGATTTCACGAGCCATAATTGCAGTTTTTTTTATCTGGATGTTATTCTTAATATTTATCTTAGCGTTAGTCTTATTGAAAGTCTGGGAGTTTCTATTAGTGTTTGTCTGAAAGGAAATTTAACTTACAGTTAATCTGATAATTATGTTACGACAGAATAAATAAAGCACAAAGGAATAAGAGCCACAAAAATAGAAAAAAAACAATCAATAGAAAAGTTTGATGTCTATAGTTTACCACATTAATCAAAAGCCCGGCGCTTTAGCGTCAGGCTTTCTCTTTGGGTGGAAGATGGGATTCGAACCCACGACCCCTAGTGCCACAAACTAGTGCTCTAACCAGCTGAGCTACGACCACCATGTGCCGGTCTTAACTGTAAGATCTAAACCGGGGCTGCAAAATTAGTTAAAAAATTTGAATTAAAAACTACGCATCCAATAATATTAGATCCGGTAATACTGGAATCAGCCGTAAGATTGGATCATTCACAATGGATGATCACGCACATTTGATGATCACGCACATTGGAGGATCAAGTACATCGGGGTATCACTCACTCAGGAGCTGTCTCCTGACTCTCTCTTTAATCTGTGCTGCGGTGGGATTTAGTTCTGCAGTTGTGAAATTGCCGTTCTCAATGTCTATTCGCTCAAAGACCATTGAGTAAAGATCAAATATGATTCTGAGACTGAGCCGGCTTCTGGGTTCGACCAGAGGTTCTATCCTTTTCATTGTCTTGAGGGTATTAAGCCGGTATTCATCAGCAACGGAGTACAAGTCAGAAATCATACTTCTGAATCCGCCAGCTATCTGCGTTTTGCCTAGTGCCATCAGGAGGAGGTTTTCACGATTCAGGTCATATTTTTTCATAAGATCCAGCGGGAAGTAGTTAAGATTACTTGTGTGATCCTTGACAAAATCGCGAATAATGTGGACGAGGTAACTAAATATTGCACAAGGAGTTGCCACTTCACGTACATCAAAGGCCGGGGCCTGATATCCCTTTTCTGTTTTCCTTAATCCGCTAAGATGTACAAAGATTGACGCCGGGGCTACAGAGGCTCCGGCCGAATAGTCCAAAAATGCCTGAAGAGTGGGAAATCCGTCATTATAAATGTCATAGATCATTGAACGGGCAAAAGCCTCAAAAGGCCATAGTGGAATGTGAAACCTCTCCATTGTACTGGTCAGAGCCTTGAGTGTATCTCTGTTTATGGCGACTGATCCGGCCGACCCGGTAAATCCAGCCGATCCGGACGATCCGCTTGATCTGTCCGATCCGGCGGACCCGGCAGGTAAGGCTGATCCGGCAGATAAGGCCGGTCCGGCCAGCCCCTGAATAGATTCAGGAGCCGGATTACCCGGAGAGTTATCGGAGGTCTGCATAGCAAAACTTATCCATTTGCTTACTTCTGATTCAAGCTTCTCTCTCTCTGTATCGCTGATTACCTTATGGTCAGACTTGTAGTTGTCAACAAGGTCGTCGACAGCCCTCATAAACCGGTAGCATACTTTTGCTGCCTGATATCTGTCCTCGTCCCAAAAGTGAGCAGCAATCAATATATTCGGATGATCGATGATTTTGTCAAAATCGATGGAATTGAAAACATCCATCAGATGAATTTTGTCTTCCCTTGAGATTTCTGACGAATTGCTGCCGGGGAAATCACTCTCAGTTAGTGATTTATACTGTACATTATCCCCAGGCAAAAGATCTTTGGCTTTTGCATTATCAGAAGCGCAATTTCTGCTTTTAGTATTGCCGGGTATAATGTTGTCAGCACAGGAAGTATCAGAAGTTTTCATAGATCAAATTTAAAAAAAATGATTCAAATCACAAATAATTAGATCATTAATATAGTCACTAAAATCCGGATTTTTTATACTTTAATCATAAATATGTAGACGATTAGTGGTATTGTTCTTTAATAATTCTTTCACTTGTGAGTTTGGCAGAGAGTAGTACCAGGGGTATTCCGTTGCCGGGATGGGTGCTCCCGCCTGAAAAGTAGAGATTTTTGTATTTTCCGTGACGGTTATGCGGACGAAAATATCCCATCTGGAAGAGTGAGTGGCTGAGGCTTCCGAAGACAGATCCGTGACTTACATTGCAGTAGCTTTCAAAAGTTGTCGGCAGAAACGATAATTCAAACCTGATATGCTCCTCAATATCGGTCAGACCTGCCTCTTTGAGGCGGCGGATAACCGAGCTGCGGGCAGATTGTTTCAGCTCCTCCCAGTTCTGGCTGAATCTTTTATCTACATTGGGTGAGGGGATGATAACCGATATTGTCTCATGTCCTTCCGGGGCGGCAGCGGGATCTGTACCGGACGGTGCATGAATGTAAAAACTTGGATTGTCAGAGAGTGACTTCTTTTTGAAAATCAGATCCATCCCCTTTTTGTAGGGCTCGTTAAGGAATATGCTGTGATGACTCAGCTGAGGATAACTTTTGTCCACTCCCCAGTGGAATACCATAGCCGAGCAGGAGTAGCTCTTTCGCGCAAGCCTTCCCGCTGCCGCCCGTGAAGGAAGCAGATTTTTGTAAACATAGGGCAGATCTGCGTTTGCGATGACAATATCGGCATATACAACTCCTCCATTCCTGAGTTTAATGCCTTTGACCTCTCTCCCCTCAGTAATTATTGATTCTACCTCTTTGTTGAAATAAAACTTTGCACCCCAGTCAGTTGCAGCCTGCATCAGCCGGCTGACAATTCGATACATCCCCCCCTTCGGGAAAAGTGCACCCTCTATCACCTCAGCACTTGGCAGCATAGAAAAGAAAGCCGGCTGACGGTATGGATTCTGCCCCACATATATGTTCTGGAATGTAAACACTTTCTGCAATCTTGGATCTTTGAAGAATTTACGGATATAATTCATGTGGCGTATCCAGATCTTCATCCTCAAAAGGAGCAGAAGGGTTTTAAGGTTTATGAAATCAAAGATATTCCTGTAGTTGCGGTTGAGAAGCAGCTTCATGGAGCGGTTGTAAAAGTCATAACCCTCACTGATATACTTCTGATACCGGTTATAACACCCAGGCTCAATTGCCTCAAGCTGAGCCTTCATCTCCTCTTCCAGGCGTGTGTATGGAAAAACGGTGCCGTCTTCAAAAAATATCTTATAGACCGGTTCAAGCGATGAGGTCTCAAGCTCCTTGTCCATATCCATCCCCAGAGCAGAAAAAACCTCCCGGTAGATTGAGGGCATCAGCAGTATAGTGGCCCCCAGATCAAAGCGATACCCGTTCTGCATCATCTGCCCGCACCGTCCTCCCGGGTTGGGATTCTTTTCATATACCTCTACATCAAAACCAGCTTTTGCCAGAAACGCTGCCGTTGTAATTCCTCCTGTGCCGGCCCCGATAATCACTGCTTTTTTTCTGCTGCCCATACCTGAATCTTTTATTCAGGTCATAAAGGTAAAAATAATGTGGAATTCAACGACGAAGATTTTGTCATTGGTTTGATATACAGAGCAATACAAAACACAAACTTTTTCTAATCTAAAGTTTGTGTTTTGCAACTAGCTAACAATCTGCTTAATAACAAAATCTTCGTCGTTGAAGCGCCTCACCTGTAAATTCCACCGTCTTCAAGTCTGCTGCCTCGGGGGGCTTTTTGCTGGCTTAATCCGGTGGAGTTGATGGTGTAGCTGAGATTAAAGGACCAGTAGCGGCCAAAGGAGGGAGTCCATCTGTTTTGCAGATAGTCTGCCATCACCTCGGATTTAAAACGGGTGTTGTTGTTGAAAAGATCATATCCCGAGAGGCTTAACACCAGTCTGTTGATTTTATATCCGGTGACAATGTTAAGGAGATGATTGTTAATATTGTTCCGGTTCTCTTTGATGAACTGATGTCCGGAGTAGTTATATTCGCCTTTTAAGAAGATATTTTTTGTGAAGTTACTCTCTAAGGAGACTTTACAGGATTCTGTTATATAACGGTTGTCGAACATGAAGGGCCGGGTTGTATTTGTGAAGGATGTGTTGAGGCTTAATCCGATCCTGTGGTTTTTGTTTAATAGGAATTTAAGGCTTAAGCCGGAGCCAATTTTGTTGGTATTAATGAAAAGCAGCTCTTCCCCAAGGAGTGTGGGCAACTTATTATAGGCATGATTTACAGAAAACCTTAAGGTTGATTTTAATGTACTGATATACTTCGAATAGTTGAGGGCAGATGTGATATTAAATGCGCCGTTAACATTTTCGTATGTGTAGAGATTGCTTCCGGCAGGGGCTTTATAGTTACCAAATTGAGGCAAAACGGTGGATTCACTGAAATATTGACTTTTTGAAGCAATAAGATTTTGAGTAAGGTTTACATTTGATGATATTTCAAATGATGTCCCTTTTTGCTTAAGTCCGGGGACATATTTAAATAGCAGTAAATGATTTATGCTCTGTTTAAGAGAAGGATTCCCTCCCCGGAGCAATACAGGATTCTCATCGTTGACCTGCGGACGGATCTGCTCAAGTGACGGTAATATCGGACTGGATGAGTAACCCAGAAATAATGAGAGGCTAAGACCTCTGAAATAGTTTATCTTAAGTGATGGGGTGAGGGAGTTGTAACGCTTTTCATAACCGGTTACCTCAGGAAATGCTTCATCTTTGCAGACTAGTGAAGATTGTGCATCGAGCCCGAACTGAATTCTGATTTTATTACGAATAATTGTGCTTACGGATGCATTGGCTTTTGCAGTGATGTACCTGTAGGTGTAGTCAAAAGTGCTTGCCGTGTCGACGGGTGATGGATCTATAGTGGGGTCGAAAACATTAAAAGAAAATTGTTGTTCCGTTTTCTTCAGATATGTTATTCCTCCATCTAAATACATTAAAGAACTTCCGTTTTTATTCTTGTCAAGCTGAATTGTAAGATGCCCCATCCCAGAAAAATCTCTGGCCAATCCATCAGCAGATGAATGAATTATCTTTTTCCCTGCAACCAACATTGTGTCAATCCTGTATCCACTTCCATCATTGTCTCCCAATCCGGCTGAGAGAACAATTACCGGATAAATTCTTCTTTTCTGTGTTGTAAAAAGATTCCAGGTAATATTTTGATTTAGAGAGTACTCTCTATTATCGGCTCCTTTAATCACTGATAAACCTTCCTGAAAATTATCTGTAATGTTTTCCACCAGTTTTGAGTAATTATTTGTCTGGTTCCTAAGACCTAATGAAGTTGTTGAACTGAGATGGCCATCGAGAAAAGTCTTTAATCGCAAATCTGCATTGAGCCGGTGAATGCCGGAAGTGTTCCGGTTTAAAGTAGTGTCAGAATATTCCCTGACACGATATCCGGACGAAGGGAAATAACTGCGCCACAGAATCTCTTTTGAACGGGATAAGTTCCGGTCGAACACATAACTTGCCTTGATGTAAGAGCCGTCAAGCCTCTCTTTCCAATATTTTTCCGCATTTATCTGAAAATAACCGGCTTCTTTGTAGGAATTTGATGTTTTCTGGAGCGATAAAATATCCTGTAACCGGTTTGACCTGCGGTCAAGGTTGTTGTAGAAGGTGTTGACAGAAAGAAGATGCATCTCTGAGAAGATGTTCATTGTTGCACCTATTCCGTATCTCGGCTCTGTCTTTCCGGATTCGTTCTTTGATAGATCAGAACCAGAACTCGCCAGGAAATGGCCTGTGTATGCGCTGGTTATATCACTCTTTGTTTGAATGTCCATAACCATCTGCTTTCTGTCGCTCTGGATTTTTCTCCGTCTATCTTCATCAGTGGCCTCTCCGTAAACCCGGATTTTTGACACCTGTTCTGCGAGCAGTTCCCTTAGTGCAGTCCTGGGATCGTCTCCAAAAATAAGTTTATTGTTAATATATGTACGGGTGATCCGTTTGCCCATAATGGTTACACTGCCATCATCACCAACCTGAGCACCCGGTAATTGTCTGACAATCTCCAGGGCCTCGTCCCCTTGCATAGTCAGAATTGCCGCAGCGTTGTAAACCAAAGTGTCACCGCAGATAAGCACAACAGGGATAGAGCTTTTGAGCACCACTTCGCTAATCTTGTAGGTGATTCCGGTCATTTCTATATACTGGGGTGTAAGCCTCTTTGGCTCAATATCAATTTCACGGGTTTCTGTCCTGTAATTTATGTGGGAATATCTCAGGAACCCTTTTCCTGCCGGAACCTTTTGAAAAAGGAACTCTCCGTGTTCATTAGTACTGGTATAAAGGGTGTCTTTGCCGACAATCAGCCTTACCGTAACCGATTCCAGAAGTTCCAAATTATCTGTCACGCCACGTCTTGTATGTACAACTCCTGATACAGCACCGGTGTTTGGCTGGGCGAAAAGGCCGGAAGTCAGAAAGAGAAAACAGAAAACAAAAATATAGGTTTTCATAGTCACCTGTTATTATTTGAGGAATAAGAAAGGTGCTCTTAAACAAGAAGATATCGTCAAAAACTGTGCCAGACGTGTCGGAAATTCATCCTAAAGTTTCCCACATAGATATCTATAATAAAAAGGCCAGATTTTTAAGATCTGGCCTTTTTGTTGCTATTTGCATGTTAGTATCAGAATGTCAAG
>JALNXR010000130.1 GCA_023230265.1 Bacteroidales bacterium
ATACAGGAGAAGAGGGCACGATACTCTCTTTTTCCAGCACAACCGATACCCCACCCCTGTTGAGACACTCACTTACTGCATAATGAACAATTTTTGGGATTGTTAGAAAGTAATACCCGGATAGAGTTCTGACTCTGAGTTTATGCAGAACTTTTCCTGTCATGGGAGTTACAGTATAACCTGTTTTTTCTGAAAGGTAGAAATTGTTACGAGCGATTATAGTCAGGGCAGCTTTCAGTTTTATATTAAATCCCAGCCTTTCATAATACGGTGACAGCTCAGCGGTGGCAGGTTTAACTATAAGGTAAGAGTAACCGGAATTTTTGCATATACGTGTAACCTCTTCTATCAGTACAGCAGCAAATCCATTTCCTCTGTGCTCAGGAAGAGTTGCCACCGCATATATGTAACCGCCGGTTATCGTTTCAGACCCTCTGGAAATATATGACGGAATAACAGATAGGCAGCTTACTATGCCATCATTGTCAGTCAATAAAAAGTAACCTTTGCAATAAGGGAAGCATAAGTCCAGATAAGTGTCGATATAGTCCTGATCTTCTGTGAAAGAGGACCTCCATATGTTACTTATTGCTTCTCTGTCTGCAACCGTTGCTTTTCTTACCGAATACATCTTAAGAATTTATTATAAGACACTGATCAGCCGCAATTTTTAAATATAACTGTCAGTCGTGTTTATAGATATCATTAATGAGATCTATATACTTTTTACGTACATTCATCCTCTTAAGTTTCAATGTCTGAGAAAGCATATTGTTTAACGGTGTCCACTCATCATTGATCAATCGAGGTCTTCTGATCTGTTCATGAGGTGCAAGTTTTTGATTAACAACATCAATCTCCCTGGAAATTTTCTTGATAACTTCAGGATTCTTTATAAGATCATCATTATCGGTATACTGGATTTTATGTTTGGCAGCCCAAAAGTGGAGAGTGTTAAAGGATGGAATTATCAAAGCAGAAGCAAATTTTTGGTTTTCTCCCACGACCATACAATTCTCTATGTAGGAAGACTCTTTTAACATGTTTTCAATAACCTGGGGAGCAATATACTTACCTGCAGAAAGTTTGAATATCTCCTTTTTACGGTCTGTAATTTTAAGAAATATCTTATCAACCATCATTCCAATATCTCCGGTATGGAACCATCCATCAGGATCCAGTACGGTTTTGGTATATTCGGGATCTTTGTAGTAGCCAAGCATTACATGAGGTCCCCGTGTAAGAATTTCACCGTCATCTGAAATTTTCATTTCAGTTCCCTCCATAGCTTTACCAACGGTACCGATTTTGATAATCATCTCCCTGGGATTGTTGACTGCAATAACCGGAGAAGTTTCTGTCATTCCATAACCCTCAAATATATAAAGCTTCGCAGCGGTAAAAAGTCTTATTATCTTCTCCTGAATAGCAGAACCACCGGAAACAACCAGCATCTCTTTTCCGCCCAGCTTCTCGCGCCACTTACTGTAAACAAGCTTGTCAGCCAATCCATAACGGAATTTATGATAAAGACCTTTGTTGGTGTAGTCATATCTGCAGGCGATAGAGAATGCCCATCTGTAAATAATCTTCTTTATACCTGTAAGGTCTTTGCCTGCAGCCTCCAGTTTATTGAACATCATTTCCAGAACCCGAGGAACAGCACAGAAACCATCGGCGTGGCAATCAGCAAGATCAGAGCCAATTGTTGCCAGACTTTCTGCATAGTAGATACTTATTCCCTGATACTGATAGTCATAATTCATACTGCGCTCATATATGTGGCATAGAGGCAAAAAACTCAGCATTTTATGTCTGTGATCCCTGATTTGCTGAACAGCATGACCAATAAAATTAAACACAAGATTTCTGTGAGAGAGCATAACACCTTTGGGAGTCCCGGTAGTTCCGGAGGTGTAAATGATTGTAGCCAGCTCATCTTCGTTGATGTTCCTTTTGTTCTCCTCCACTATCCCTCTGAACTTCTCTGCATTGGCAGCCCCAAGTTCAAAAAGTTCATCAAGATTTTTAATTCCGGCAATCTCATCCATTGTATAGATTACAGGGGGATTTTCCATCTTTTTCAGGGTAGGGTGGATTTTTTTATAAACCTGATCACCCCCTACAATAATTACGTGAGCCTCACTGTGTTTAAAAATATAACTGTAATCTTCTGTACTGAGAGTTGTATATACAGGTATATGAATCATATGGGCAAGAGAAAGTCCCATGTCAATAAAGTTCCACTCTGGTCTGTTATTGCATACAGTAATGACATTTGTCATAGGTTTAAAACCGAGCGCAAGAAAGGCATATGCAAGTGTATGGGATTTTTGATAGTAATCATCAGTAGAATATTTTATCCACTTTCCGGAGTATTTGCGGCAGAGTATATCATCTTTGGGATAAAGTTCTTTTAGTCTGTCCAAGAGGTCAAACAATCTTTTTACTTCCATGGTTTATAGTTGTTTGGTTAATAATTTTTTAATATCGTATACAAATCTGTCAATGTCCTCACGAGTAGTGTTAAATGAACACATCCATCTTACCTCCATAGTGCTCTCATCCCAGATGTAAAAATAATGAAGTTTCTGAAGGGCAGCGCAAAGCTCCTTTGAAATCCGGGCAAAGACAACATTAGTCTCAACAGGCCGGCTTATCTCAACCTCAGGAACCATGGTGAGAGAGTGCTCAAGATACTTTGCCATAGCGTTAGAATGAGCTGCAAGTCTGATGTTTAATTCATTCTTAAGGAAAGCTTGGAACTGTACAGAGATGAAACGGCATTTTGAAAACAGCTGAGCAGCCTGTTTCCTGATAAACATGAAATTGGTGTTGAGCTCCTCCCTAAAGAGGACCACAACCTCTCCGATAAGCAATCCGTTTTTAGTTCCCCCAAAGGAGAGGGCATCAACGCCGCAATCTGCAGTGAACTCTTTTACAGGCAGTTTAAGCGCAGCAGCTGCATTAGATATCCTGGATCCGTCTATATGAAGGTAACAGCCGAAACTGTGCATTAAAGTGGCAAGTTCTGATATCTCGTCAGGAGTATATAATGTCCCGAGTTCTGTCGGTTGTGATATTGAGAGAACTTTTACCTGCGAATGGTGCTGAACACCAAACTCTTTGAGCTCTTTTTTAACAGTTTCGACAGAGACCTTTCCATCTTTATGTTCCAGGGAAATTAGTTTGCAGCCGGTAAGTCTTTCCGGGGCACCACATTCATCCACATTTATATGGGCAGTGGCGGGACATAAGATAGCATTAAAAGGTTGAGTCATAGCCTTTAATGCCACGATGTTCGCACCAGTCCCGTTAAACACAGGATATGCCTCTGCATTACTTCCTAACAGAGTTTTAAAAAGCTCCTTCAATGATTTTGTGGCCTGATCCTCACCATAAGCAATATCAAAACCGTTGTTAGCATCAATAATGGCTTCCAGAATTTCCGGGGCAACACCTGAATGGTTGTCACTGCCAAAGCTGTGTTTCATATTATGAATTTAAGGGAAACAAGGTGTAAATATAATAAAAAAACCCAAAGGATTTAACCGTTTGGGTTTTCAGAAAGTCTGTGATTAAATTTAAATAATCTTCTGGTATGCCTGTGCATCTAACAGTTTTTCAAGTTCAGAGGGATCGGTCATCTCTATCTTTACCATCCAACCCTCTCCATAGGGATCTTTGTTGACAAGCTCAGGTGAATCTTCCAGTGCCGGATTTACTTCAACAATTTTACCGGAAATTGGCATAAGGGCATCAGCTACAGTTTTAACTGCCTCGATTGCACCGAATACTTCTCCCTGGTTAAGGGTTTCACCTTCTGTCTGGATGTCAACAAAAACAATATCACCTAACTGGTTCTGTGCGAAGTCTGTAATGCCAATTACTGCTATACCTCCTTCTACTTTGACCCACTCGTGGTCAGTGCTGTACTTAAGATTTGCCGGAATATTCATAAAGCTTTTAATTTTTACAAATGTACTAATAAATTCAATATCACAATCGTTTTAGAGCAACCTTGATCACCTCCTCAAGCTTGGCCTGTGGCATCTCGCGGATCACCTGATCTGTCACCTTATCCACATTTGAACGGGAAAAACCGAGCAACACAAGTGCTGTGGTTGCCTCTTCCCTGATTCTGGATGCTCCTGCAGAAGGGAGTGTTGTTGCAAGATCGTAAGGTTCTCCCTTGGTTATCTTGTCTTTAAGCTCGATGAGCAACCGTTGTGCAGTCTTAAGCCCGATTCCCTTGATGCTTTTAAGCCGGTTTACATCCGAGGTGATAATCGCATTTCTGATCTCTTCTGAGGAGAGGGAGGAGAGCATCATTCTGGCAGTGTTAGGTCCGATTCCGGAGACTCCGGTAAGCTGAACGAACAGATATCGCTCCTCTTTGTCAAAAAAACCGAACATCAACTCAGCATCCTCTCTGACATGGTGATGTATATAGAGTTTAACAGTTTGTTCCTGTTTTAGCTTTGAGTAGGTCTGGAGAGATATCAGAATTTTGTAACCAATAGAATTTGCCTCCAGAATGGCCTCTGTGGGGGTGAGTTCAGTTAATACTCCCTTTATATAGTCATACATATCTTATGATGGATAAACATTTCTTACAAATTTATGTTTTTAAAAGGGATTCAGAAATTTTGTTTGTTAATTTTGTCAAAAAATACCAGATGGGTCTTATAAGAAACTTAAATGAATTAAGAGAACATTTTCCGGCACTTAAGCAGGTTATAAACGGCAGAAAGATTGTATATTTCGATAATGGTGCAACAACCCAGAAACCTCTTTGTGTAACATCTCTGGTTAACATGATGAATGAGGGAATTAACGGGAATATCCACCGTGCTGTTCACGAACTCAGTGCGAGATCCACAGAACTTTACGAAGGGGCACGGGAGCGGGTGAGAAAATTTATAAATGCACAGTATCCGGAAGAGATAATCTTTACCTCCGGCACTACTGCAGGACTTAATCTGCTGGCATCCAGTTTTGGAGGGAAATTTCTTAATGAGGGAGACTCGGTGCTTTTGACCGAGGCGGAGCACCACTCCAACATTGTCCCATGGCAAATGGTCTGCGAAAGGAGGGGGGCAAAGCTTAAAGTAATGCCTGTGGATGAAGATGGAATATGGAGATTTGACTTGATTGAGAGATACTTAACACCTGATGTCAAAATTGTGTCGGTGGCTCATATCTCTAATGTACTGGGGCTGGTTAATCCTGTAGAGGAGATTGTATCCGCTGCGCATAAAAAAGGAATTCCGGTAATTCTGGACGGTGCTCAGGGAATAGTTCACGAAAAGGTAGATGTTCGGAAGCTTGGATGTGATTTCTATCTGTTCTCCGGGCATAAATTATACGGGCCGACGGGTACCGGAGTTCTTTACGGCAAAAAGGCTTTACTGGAGAACATGCCCCCCTGGCTTGGAGGTGGTGACATGGTTGATACAGTCACCTTTGAGAAAACAACATATGCTGCACTACCCCTTAAGTTTGAGGCAGGCACCCCTAATTTTATCGGTGCAGCCGGCATGGGTGAGGCAATAAATTTTACGGAATCTGTATCGGAGGAGTTCCTCAGGAATCATGAGAAGGCACTTACCGGACAGATGCTTGAGGGACTCGGGAAAATAGATGGATTGAGGATTTACGGCACAGGTAAAGGTAAAATTCCACTCTTCTCCTTTAGTGTTGAGGGGATTCATCCCACAGATCTGGCAATGCTTCTTGACAAGATGGGCATTGCCGTAAGATCCGGTATGATGTGTGCGGAACCTCTTATAAGAAGATTCGGCTGTCACGGACTTCTGAGAGCATCTTTGGCTATGTACAATACATCAGAGGAGATAGACTATTTTCTGAAATCCTTACAGAGGGCTGTTAAAATGCTCACATAAAACAGAAAATCAAAACAAGCAGAAAGAAAACATAAATAAAATGACTATAAAAGAAACAGAACAGCATATAATAGAGGAGTTCTCTGTGTTTGAACAGTGGTTGGACAAGTATGAATATCTTATAGAGCTTGGGAAATCCCTCCCTCTTATACCGGAAACCGGAAAACAGGACTCAAACCTAATTAAAGGCTGTCAGTCAAGAGTATGGCTTAATGCAGAATACAGAGAGGGAAAGATATTTTTTA
>JALNXR010000080.1 GCA_023230265.1 Bacteroidales bacterium
AAAGGGATAATCTCCCTGCTTGTAAGGGTGTTTTCCGGAAGAACACCTCAGGAGATTGCTGATGCAGACCTGGAGTTTATTAAAATAATCGGACTTCAGGATAACCTCTCTCCGACAAGAGCAAATGGTCTGCTGGCAATGATAAAACAGATAAAGTATTATGCAATGGCTTATCAGAAAAGTGTCTGAGGCAGGATCACAGAAAGATAAAACCGCCTTTTAATACAGACATTAATCAATGAGATACAAATCAACCAGATATAAATCAATCAGGTAATTATGAGCGATCCGATAATAGAAAAAAATATTGTAAAAGCGTTAAAACAAATTTACGATCCGGAAATTCCTGTGAATATTTACGACCTGGGACTGATATACGAAATCAGGGTTGATCAGGAAAATAAGGCTTTTGTTAAAATGACCCTTACAGCCCCAAATTGTCCCATGGCAGATGACCTTCTTGAGGATGTGCATAGCGCACTGCTTTCTGTACCCGGAGTGAAGGATGTAGCCCTGGAACTGACATTTGATCCCCCCTGGGATAAAAGCAGGATGAGCGAAGAGGCATTGCTGGAGCTCGGATTTTTGTAAATGTTGGGGATAATGCTTCGTTGGTGATAATGCTTCGTTGGTGATGAAGTGTCGTTGGTAATGATGTGTCATTAGAGGATAGAGGCGTTATTGATAATGCTTCGTTGGGGATTGTGCTTCGTTGGGGATTGTAAGCGTTGTGAATAGCCGGGTTAGTGATATGGCAGAATTAGTGATAGTGTAGATAATTGAAAATCATAAGATGAAAGATGTCTTTTTACTTCTTGGCAGCAATATTGGAGAGAGAAAACCTCTTATTGAAAGGACTTTACAAAAAATCACTATGCTTCCTGCCACAATTATTGCACACTCCTCTTTATATGAGACAGAACCTTGGGGTTTTGATTCTGAGGACTGGTTTGTGAATATGGCTGTATGGATACAGACTGAGATTGAACCACATCAGCTTATGGAGAAGTTACTGATGACAGAGTCTTGTCTGGGAAGAGAGAGAAAAACAGAGAATGAGGTGCCTCAGGAGACAGATGCAGAAAAATATCAGAAGAGTGTCAACAACGGGGAAAAGGAGCGTGAATGCCACTCCCGCGAACACCAGTGCCGTGAATACCACTCCAGAACAATTGATATCGACATTCTTTTTTACTCTGATTATGTGATAGATACAGATAACCTCCAGATCCCCCATCCCAGACTTCATCTCAGAAACTTTGCCTTAATACCTCTGGCCGAGATAGCAGGAGAGTTTACGCATCCGGTTCTGAATCTGACAATCAATCAGCTGGTTGAAAAATCTCCCGATAAATCCAGGGTTATTAAACTACATTTATAAGCCGTAACTCTTTTTGATTGGTAAAGTTCCTTTAAAAGGCTCACCGACGGAATGGATGGATATTAAAGTTTCCCACATAAATGGTTATGGATTTCAGGACGGGACATACATGTAAAAGCCTCACACATAAATGGATATGGATTTCAGCCTAAAATGCCACATGTTAGCAAATTTTACAACCTATTGTAATTGAGCCGTATAGACAATTTTTCAAAAAGTATAGTTTTTTGAAAAATTTGTATAACGCTTATAAACAGAGCTTTAAAAAATTTGCTAACACCTGTCCCGTCCACAACAGGTAGGTTAAGGCCTAAAATAAGTGATTGACACCAAACTATCGTCCTGACATAAGTGAACAATATGCCGGGATATCTGTTCTTCTGATGAAAAGCAAAAAATTGATAAAATTTCTTAGAAAATCCTTAGATAATTCTTAAATAATTCTAAAATAATTCCAGATGGGAGTAGTAGATAGTTTAAAATGGCGTTATGCCACAAAAAGATTTGACAGCAGCAAAAAGATCAGCAGAGAAGATATTGAATACTTGAAAGAGGCGGTGAGTCTTATCCCTTCATCAAACGGGCTGCAACCGTATAAAGTGTTGATAATAGAGGATAAAAAGTTAAGGGAAAAACTCAGGGAGGTTTCCTGGGGACAGCCTCAGATAACAGAGGCCTCCCACCTTTTTGTTTTCTGCAACTTTACAGAATACGGCCCGGAAAAGGTTGACTCTTTTATACAATTAGGGGCCGATATAAATAATTATCCTGCAGAATCTTCAAGGGATTATGCAGAGAGTCTCAAAGCCCAGATAGGAGGGAGTTCAGCGTCAGAGTTGTCACACTGGACGGCAAAACAGGCATATCTGGCTTTAGGATCGCTAATTACAGCCGCATCGGAACTTAATATTGACAATTGTCCGATGGAGGGTTTCCTTCCGCAGAAGTACGACGAGATTCTGGGGCTAAAGGAGAAGGGAATGACAGCGGCTGTTATATGCGCTCTGGGTTACAGATCGGAAGAGGACAAAAACAGACTTCTGAAAAAAGTGAGAAAACCAATAGAAGATCTTTTTGATACTATATAGTTCGTCCCGTCCTGAAACAGGTTGACTCTAGATAGGTTAGCTTCAAAAACCGAACTTATTTTGCCTCCCGGAACTTTTTAATTCCCTCATTCAAAAAGTTAAGAAACTCCTCTTTAGAACACTCTCCCACAGGTTTTACCAATATGTTTTCGTTATGGTCCACAAGTACATAGTATGGCTGGGACGCAACCCCGTAACGGGACACCTGATAATCTCTGAGTTTCCTGCCCAGGGTGTTTTTCACCTTACCATCTATGGTAGAGGTAACCTGCTCCTCAACAGGGAGTTCTGTCCGGTTGTCTACATATAGTGATGCAAGCACGATCTCATTTTTGAGAATTTCCAGAACCTGGGGATCGCTCCACACATTGGCTTCCATCACTTTACATACACTGCATGTAACCGCTTTGAATGAGAGCAGAACGGGTTTGTTTACCTTTTTTGCACACTCAATTGCCTGTTCAATTTCATAATATGACGGAAGTCCGTAGGGAGCCTTGTGGCTGGGATCGGCATATTTGGCCTCTCCGCAAAGCCCTTTTGTAACATCTGCAGAATTCATAACAGCCTGATCGGCAGAAGAGACGGCAGGAGAGGATCCCAGAGTCAATGTGCTTCCGTCGGGAGGAGGAAGCAGCCCTGACAGAGTTGAGAGAGGAGCTCCGAAAAGGCCGGGGATCATATAGGTGGCAAAAGTGAATGAGGCTATTGCGAACAGAAGCCTGCCGGTACCTATGGAATCAGTATCCGAATCGTGGGAAGTTTTGATTTTACCCAGAAGGTAGAAACCGAGCATTACGGCAATCACTATCCAGAGTGCAATCACGAACAACCGGGTAACAATTCCCAATCCGAACCAGGTATCTACAGCTGCCAGGTATTTCATGCTGAATGCGAGAAGTATAAATGCAAATACCACCTTTACCACATTGAGCCATCCTCCTGATTTTGGCATCTTCTTCATAAGAGAGGGGAAGAAAGAGAACAACACAAAGGGGAGAGAAAAGGCAAGGCCGAATACTAGCATTCCCAGTATAGGTTTGAGTGCAACACCTCCTGAAACAGCCGCAGCCAGAATTGATCCCACAAAAGGCCCTGTGCAGGAGAATGATACCACAACCATTGCAAATGCAATAAAGAACGATGCGATGTATCCCCCTTTGTCGGCTTTTGCGTCTGCCTTGTTGGCAAGACCTGACGGAAGGGTAATCTCAAAGGCACCAAAGAAGGATATGGCAAAAGTTATAAATAACAGGGCAAATATTAAATTGGGCAGCCAATGGGTACCCAGGGTGTCAGTGGCGTCCGTACTTTGAAAAATACCCACAATAACGCCCACTGCGGTGTATATTAATGTCACCGAGAGTCCGAAAATCAATCCTTTTATTATCCCTGCCCTTTTGCTTCCGCTTCCGCTGAGGAAGAAACTTACTGTCATAGGTATCATCGGGAAGACACAAGGGGTGAAAACACCTCCCAGTCCGGCTGCAAAAGCAATCAGCAGAAAAACAAGCATACCTTCACTTTTTTCACTTTGTCCCGAATCTCCCCCTTTTGCCTGATTATCAGAACCGGCTGCACCGGAAGAGGCAGGTGTCGTTGATTTTTTAATATCAAAAGAGACATCAAATTCCTCTATAATGCACTCGCCACCATTACAGGTCTGAAAAGTGAGAAGCCCCTTAACTTTGATGGGTTCATTTGTCAAACGTTTGATAGTCTGGATAAAAACAGCTTCTTTGTAGAACACTTTAACCTCCATTTTAAAGGCAGGATCCATTTTGAGAGAGGTCTCTGCGCCGTCGCGGAGTTTACCCACAGGTTCATATCCCGATATATCAGAGAGTTCCAGAGAGGCGGCCAAAGGGCCGTTCTTAATGAACACGGTGCTGTACATATACCAGGGATCTTTAATATCGGCATAGAATATCAAATCTATAGTGCCATCTCCATTGTCCTTTTGCTGAAAATTCCACTCGGTTGTAGTCTGTGCTTTAAGACCGGTCAGAGAGAAGAGGAACAGAATCAGTGTAATTAATTTGCGCATGTTGCATAATTTTTGTTAAAGAAGACAAAATTATCAAAATTCTCTGGAAATAGACTAATTTTGTTATCTGTAAACAAATATAAATATGACACAGGAGGAGCTTTTTAAAAATCTGATAGGACATGCCAAAGAGTACGGCTTTATTTTTCAGTCAAGTGAAATTTATGACGGAATGAGTGCCGTTTACGATTACGGACAGATGGGGGCTGAGCTGAAAAACAATATCAGGAGATTCTGGTGGGACTCAATGGTTAAGCTTAACGAAAACATAGTGGGGATAGATTCTGCAATATTCATGCACCCGAAGATATGGGAGGCCTCCGGCCATGTGGGAGCATTCAACGATCCGCTGATTGATAACAAAGACTCTAAAAAAAGATACCGGGCAGATGTACTTTTGGAAGATTATATCTCAAAACTGCAGGATAAAAATGAAAAAGAGGTGGAGAAGGGGAGAAAGAGATTCGGGGACTCCTTTGATGAGGCAAAATTCAGGGAGACAAATCCCAATATCTTGAGAAACAATGCAAAGGTTGAGGATATAAGCAAAAGAATGAATGAGGCTCTGGTTTCCAACAACCTTGAAGCTCTCAGAGATCTGATTATCGAGTGTGAAATTGTATGTCCGGTCTCCGGCAGCAGAAACTGGACAGAGGTGCGGCAGTTCAATCTTATGTTCTCCACCCGTATCGGAAGTGTGTCGGATGAAGCAGAGGTAATTTATCTCAGGCCGGAGACCGCCCAGGGTATTTTTGTCAATTTTCTGAATGTTCAGAAGAGTGCAAGGCTAAAGATCCCATTTGGAATTGCACAAACCGGAAAGGCTTTTAGAAATGAGATTGTGGCCAGGCAGTTCATATTTAGAATGAGAGAGTTTGAGCAGATGGAGATGCAGTTCTTTGTCAGACCGGGTGAAGAGCTAAAATGGTTTGAGCACTGGAAGCAGGCAAGGCTCAGATGGCATCTGGCCATGGGTCTGGGAGAGGAGAAATACCGTTTTCATGATCACGAGAAACTTGCACACTACGCAAATGCAGCATCCGATATAGAATTTCATTTCCCCTTTGGATTTAAAGAGTTGGAGGGTATCAACTAAAGACCCGATTTTGACCTTTCACAACATCAGAAGTTTTCCGGTAAAAAGATGCAGTATTTTGATCCTGAAACAAATGAAAGCTACACTCCTTATGTAGTTGAAACCTCCATAGGACTGGACAGAACCTTCCTGGCTGTCTATTCATCTGCCTATTGTGAGGAGAAGCTGCCCGACGGAGAGGAGAGGGTGGTACTTAAGTTGCCGGCAATCCTTGCTCCCGTTCAGCTTGCAGTCCTGCCGCTTGTTAAAAAGGACGGACTTCCGGAAATGGCAAGGGATATTATGAAGGAGCTCAAATTTGAGTTCAATTGCCAGTATGACGAAAAGGACAGCATAGGCAAAAGATACCGCCGGCAGGATGCCATCGGGACTCCGTTCTGTATAACAATTGACCATCAGAGCCTGGAAGACAACTGTGTTACAATACGCTACAGGGATTCGATGGAGCAGGAGAGGATTCCCGTAAAAAAACTTGGAGAGATCGTCAGAGATAAGGTAAGCATGAGAAAAGCACTTGAAATGATTTGAAAACAAACCAGAAACAATTTAAAATTATCTGCATATGAGTAATCTTTCGGTTAATTACATGGGGTTGCCCCTGAGAAGCCCCGTTATAGTGGCCAGTTCAGGCCTGACAACCCAGATGGACAGGGTAAAGGAGTTTGAAGAGGCCGGAGCAGGTGCGATAGTTGTAAAATCACTCTTTGAAGAGCAGATTGTCAATGAGGCCGAATTCTTAAGCACGCAGAGCCATGAGTATCCGGAATCATCGGATTATCTTCATTATTATATCAGGCAGTACTCTGTAGACAGATATCTTACACTAATAAAGGATATCAAAGCTATTGTCTCTGCCCCTGTGATTGCCAGTATCAACTGCTACTCCAAAGGGAGCTGGACAAGTTTTGCACGGGAGATCGAAAGAGCAGGAGCTGACGGGCTGGAACTCAACATCTACTCATTACCCCTGGATATCCACAAACGGGCTGATGAGACAGAAAGGGAATACATTGATATAGTGACTGAGATAGTGAAAAACATTACGATTCCTGTTTCGGTTAAGATAGGATCAACATTTACCAATCTCCCCGGATTCATAGAAATGCTTAAGGGGCACGGAGCAAAGGGAGTGGTCCTTTTCAACCGGTTTTACACTCCGGATGTGGATATTGCCCGGATGAACGTAACCTCTGCAGATGCTTTCTCGCACGAACAGGATTATCTTGCAGGAATGCGGTGGATTGGTATTGTCTCTGCTCTTGTTCCGGGCATAGACCTATCGGCAAGCACCGGTATTCACAACGGGACAATTGCTTTAAAACAGCTTTTATCCGGAGCCTCCACAGTGCAGATGTGCACGGCCCTGTACAAAAAGGGAGCAGTTGCAATTAAAAACGCACTGGATGACATAACCCTCTTTATGGATAAAAACGGTTACGGCTCAATAGCCGATTTTAAAGGGAGCCTAAATTACTCAAACTTCGGCAACCCGGGTAAGTTCGAGAGAGTCCAGTTTATGAAGAGTTTTGGAGGGAAATAACTAGTCAGGGATGATTGATTATCCCAACATTCTCATAATTATATTCTCTGAATTTTCAGAGAACTATTGAAATTCAAAGGAGACAACAATTTAATTCGAGGCGAAGAACCATCTTATTTCGCTACTAGAATTGCCTTACCGAGACCAATTGCGTTTAAAGGTTCCAACTGTGTTTTAGCATCTCCTACAACTACAAATATCATTTCTTCGGGATTCAGATTGTTTTTTATATCTCTTTTTATCTTTTCAACAGTCATGTTTTGTATTGACTCTTCTTGTTGCCTGATGTAATCGAATGGCAAATTATAAGAGAAAATATTATCAAGCATGTTCACCAAAGCATCCAATGTCTCAAAAGAAGACGCTTTTGATCTAATCATTGAATTTTTTGTTCTATTTAGGAGTTCCTCGTTATAGTTGTACTCGTAATTACTTATCAGATCATTGAATATCTCTACAGCCTCTTTTGTTGCACTTGCCTGTACACTGGAATATGCAGAAAAAATATTAGAATACTCTCCACAGTAAAATTTTGAATAGGCTCCATAAGTAAAGCCTTTCTGGAGGCGAAGAACATCAAACAACATACCCTGAGAACCGGAACCCAATGCGTAATTTGCTATTACACAAGGATAGTAATCTGGACTATTATAAGGTACGGCAGTCTTGCTGACCATTATCATCGATTGTGGAGCATCCGGGTAATCAACGAAATATATTTTAAATTTTACGGCGGGCTCACCTTTGACGGGAGCAGGAATTGTAACCTTTTTTTCTTCCCAGTTTTTCACAAGGGAAGCAAGAGCATTTTCGCAGGTTTTTTGATCTATGGCTCCGGCAATATTAAAACTGGCAACAGAAGGAGAGATACAGGCGGAATAAAAAGCTTTTACATCTTCCAGAGTGATTGAATCAATACTTTCAACGATCCCGCAGGGTCTCCGGGCAATTATTGACCTCTCTCCAAAAAGTAGTTTGTATGTAGTATTTCTGGCAATCTCCTGTGGATCTGAGGATAATTGATTTATTTGAGATTTCACCTGACGCTTTATCCTTGCAAAAGCTTCTTTATCAAATCTTGGGTGTAATATCATCTCTTCAACTAAAGCGA
>JALNXR010000026.1 GCA_023230265.1 Bacteroidales bacterium
GCATACAAAAACGACGGGACAGCAGACGTATATTACCAGAAAAATTATCCATTAGCTTCACAATCGTACATTCTTAATAATGCTTCATTTATAGAGACAAACTTTAATGGGATTCAGTTTGAAGTGAATTTAAATAATTTAAAAGTTGTTGTTTCATTTAAAGATAAATACGGAAGAGACATATTTTTAAGTGTGGAGGAACCGGGGATAGAACAAAAAAAACCTTTTACATTGCTGGCTCCGGTGGGTACAATATCAAAAAATCCGCAAACACTCCCGGTTTACTATATGTACAAAATGTCTTTTGTTAAAAAAAACAGTTCTAAAATTAAAATTCTCATTGATGATGTCTCACACAAACCGGATGATTTCCAGTTGCCAATAGATTATTCAAGTAATTATTTTACCAGATACTCTTTAGATACATTCAATGCAGACTGGAATAAAAGCTTTCAGGGCACTCCATCAATGCTCGTGCCGGAATCAAATTGTTTAACAGATTCCGGAGTGCTTTATGAGCTGAACAATAACAGGGAGCACTTTGAGATAAAGCGAATGTCTGCCCAAAGGGATCAACACAACATTTTGATTGAGTTCTCTCCCCCTGTCCCGGATCTCCTCTGCCTTAAAAACAATATTTTCACAGAAGGAGAGTTCAGTATCATCTCAGACAAAAGCGCGGGACACATAAAAGGCAACTATCAGGTTAAAAAAGAGATGGATCAGGTTCAAATAAAAATCCACCCCTGCGGAGGATGGATGCCAAACGAAAAAAGGCTGATTATTAAACTGATGCTTAAAGTCGTAAGCGTTTTTAAAATTTGGCCGAAGAGTTATGTCTGGTCTGCTGTAATCAAAAACGACAAAGCAGGGGGTCTGCATATGGAGTCAAAATGGGAAAGAATATGAATGATTCAAAAAGGGAGGAGGATCATATCTATCACCCGGCAATCTGATTTTAAAATTCAGAGATTGGGAGAGTAATTAAGCATTATAAATATAATAAGAGAGGATTATGGAAATAAAATCTTTGGCAAATGTTGATTTTGACCTTATATACAAGGCCTTCAATCTTGCTTTTGCAGACTATGAGGTTAAGCAGGACAAAAAGCAACTTTTAAAAATGTTAAGAAGACGCGGGTTTGACCCTGATTTGTCTTTTGCAGCATTTGATAATAATCAAATTATAGCGTTTACCCTCAATGGGATTGGTAGTTACAACGGAATACAGACTGCCTACGATACAGGAACGGGAACCTTAAAAGATTATCGGGGAAAAGGTTTGGCATCAGAGGTTTTTAAATACTCTATTCCATATCTGAAAAAGAAGGGCATAGAACAATATCTTCTGGAGGTGCTTCAGCATAATACTAAAGCGGTCTCTGTGTATAAAAATCTTGGTTTTAAAGTAACCCGTGAGTTTAACTACTTCGTTCAGAAGAAGGAAGATATAGGTATTATTAAAGAAAAGGGAGATCAGGTTTTTAAAGAAAAGAGAGATCCGGGATACCTGATCAGACAAATTGATATTGAGAGAGTGGAATCTGCCTTTGATTATTGGGATTTCTGCCCATCCTGGCAAAATGGTTTTGAGTCAATCAAAAGGGCATCCGGAGATTTTATAGTCTTAGGTGCTTTTTACGGGAGTACTCTGGCAGGTTACTGTGTTTTTGAACCTGAATCAGGAGATTTAACACAGATAGCAGTCGATCCGGAACACAGAAGAGAAGGTATAGCCTCCCGTCTTCTAAATGAAGCAGTAAAAACAAACAGAAGCGATGTTATAAAGATTATAAACACCGATATATCCTGTGATTCAATGAATGGTTTTGTGGAGTCAAAAGGGATACAGTTAAAAGGGAAACAATTTGAAATGGTAAAAAAATTATAAATAATTAACAATTATGAAAAATGAAATTGTAGCACCTTGTGGAATAGGTTGCTTTAATTGTGAACTCTATTCTGAGAATGTAACAGCGGAGATTCAGGCAAGGATCTCTCAATTAACTAAAATACCGGCTGAAAAAATTTCCTGCAAAGGTTGTGCAGGAGGAGACTTGTGCCTTTTCCTCAAATTACAGGGCAAAAGTTGTAAAACTCTGGACTGTGTAAACCGGAAAGGAGTTGATTTCTGTTTCGAATGTCCGGATTTTCCTTGTGATTTGCTTATGCCATTGGCAAATGGTGCTGATAAATACCCTCACAACCTTAAAGTATTCAATCTGTGTTCCATTAAGAAATTGGGTCTTGAGGAGTGGAAACGGCAGTCAACCAGTATAAAACAGAAATATTTCTGTAAGAGTTTTGAAATAGGCAAAGGTGGAAGCGATAACTAAGCAGAATAAACTGTTCCCGGCAGAACCGGACTGCCCTGTTCGTTTCCCGTATAAGTTTTTCATATTCACATTTATCTGGTCCTGGATAATATGGATTTTCATAGCCTTATGGAGTAATGGGATTATTCCAGGATATGAATCTCTTAAGAATTTTAAATACCCTTTAGCAGCACTTGGAGCATTTGGTCCTATGGCAGGTGCTCTTTTTTCATTACGAAAAAATTTGAGCGGAGAGTCAATCAGAGATTATCTTAAAAGATGTTTGGATTTAAAAATCGGTTGGAAGGCCTATGTTTTCCCAATCGTAATATTTGGAGGTATTACATTTATTTCCTGGATACTCCCGGAATTTTCCGGAGAGGATAGGTTACCAATGTTGTTACCCTCATTGTGGATTTTTATACCCTGTCTGATCTTTATGATGTTTCTTGGAGGAGGTCAGGAGGAGTTTGGGTGGAGAGGATATGCCCTGCCAATTTTAGAACAAAAATATGGTATATGGCTGGCCAATATCATTCTTGGATTAATTTGGGCATTCTGGCATATTCCATTGTGGTTCATAGAAGGAACTACTCAAGTCTATATGAATTATAGCGGATTTGTCCTCTTCTCAGTAGGTTGTTCCCTGATTCTGTCCTGGTTTATGAGACTATCAGACAATAAACCTTTTGCAGGGATATATGCACACGGACTTGCCAATGCTTTTATTGCAATAATGCCTGTCATCGTTCTGCAAAAACACTTACCTCAGCCGCGTTATTGGATATGGGTTGTTTCTACTTTGCTGGTTGGAATAATTATTACGGTTTATCGAAAGGATGGAACTTTACGGACTTAATGCATTTGAGCCGCAGGTTGGTCCTCATCTTACTTATATGGTCTATTTCAGACCGATGAGCTTAACAAAGTCTATAAAATTTCAGGCAGGGAGAGACATGAGAGAGACAGAAAAGGAAACAAAAAAAATCCCGCCATTGAGGCGGGACCTTTTCACTGTATATGTTAAAAAAAATTATACACGCTTAACATTTACTGCATTGAGACCTTTTTTGCCCTCTTTGAGGTCAAAAGTTACCTCGTCGTTGTCCCTGATCCTGCCTAATACGCCGGATGAGTGTACAAAATACTCTGTAGAAGAGTTTGAATCTTTGATAAAACCAAAACCTTTTGTTTCATCATAAAATTTAACGGTACCGTTGTTCATTAAATAAAAATAAAATTGTTAGGGTGTAAAGGTATGGTAACAAAACGGATAAACAAAATTATCTGTGAAAATTTTGTTATAAATCATATAATCTGATAATTACGAAACACAAATTTTGCATTTTTGAAAGTTTATACTGCGTAACCACCTGTATTTCTTGTTAATGACAAAATCTTCGTCGATGAAATACCCCGCCCGGCAACCGGCGGCCGCGTATTTCTCCCTTATTCCCGTATCGCCCTGATCCCGGGCAACTCTATCCCCTCCAGGTACTCCAGCATCGCACCGCCGCCGGTAGAAACATAACTAACCTTGCCGGCAAAACCCATCTGTGTAACTGCTGCCACCGAGTCTCCCCCGCCTACAAGGGTAAAAACTCCGCCTGATGTAACTTCTGCCAGTAAAGATGCAATTTTTCTGGTTCCGGCAGCAAATTTTTCCAGTTCAAAAACACCCACAGGACCGTTCCATAGTATGGTTTTTGACTGACGGATAACCTTTTCCCATTCCGAAATCATAGAATCCGATGCATCAAGACCCATCCACCCCTCGGGAATATTATCTATGGGGCAGACCTTAGAGTTGGCCTCGTTGTTGAAAGCATCGGCAATTACCACATCTCCTGAATAATAAAGCCTCACATTCTTTGCTTTGGCCTTTTCCAGGATAGATCCTGCAAGCTCAAGCTGATCCTCTTCACACAGGGAGCTCCCGATTTTTCCGCCCCCGGCTTTAACAAAAGTATAAGCCATACCTCCGCCGATTATCATATTATCAACTACATCAAAAAGTTTCTCAATAATTGCAATCTTGGTTGAGATCTTTGCTCCGCCAAGTATGGCAGTGACAGGATGAACCGGAGATTTAAGCACTTTATCAATTGCTTTTATCTCCCCCTCCATTACATATCCAAACATTTTATCGCGAGGAAAGTATTTGGCTATAAGCGCAGTAGAGGCATGTGACCTGTGTGCGGTTCCAAAAGCATCATTGATATAACAATCAGCATATGAAGCAAGTTTCAAGGTAAACTTTTTCTGTCTCTCCTTCATCTCAGATTTTGCTGCTTTCTTAATATCTTCAGGTGCATCTTCTGCAAGATCTCTGGGTTTGCCCTCCTCCTCGGCATAAAATCTGAGATTCTCCAGCAGCAAAACCTCTCCCGGCTGCAGTGTGGCAGAAAGCCTGGCAACTTCTCTACCCATACAATCAGGGGCAAACTTAACCTCTCTCCCCAGTTTCTCTTCAATAGCGGGGATAATATGCTTAAGTGAATATTTGCCGGAAGGTCCTTTGGGCCTGCCCAGGTGAGACATAATTATCAGGGAACCGCCGGAAGCGAGTACCTTTTTAAGAGTCGGGATTGCTGCCCTGATCCTGGTGTCATCGGTTATCTGAAAAGAGTCGCTCAGAGGAACATTAAAATCAACCCGGACAATAGCCCTCTTGCCCCTGAAGTCATAATTGTCAATGTTTTGCATGTTAAAAAATTTATGATTATCCAATGGTCATTTGTACAAATTTAAGAATATTACCGGAAAAGTATTACCTTAGTCAATGTAAACGATCAGCAATTTACACTAACAATTTACAATAAAAGATGTTTTTGGAGTCGCCTTCCGGATGGAGTGAATATGAACTGATAGATTCGGGAAATTTTGAAAAGCTGGAGAGGTTCGGTAAGTACATATTGATCCGTCCCGAGCCAAAGGCACTGTGGGACAAACATCTGTCAGAAAAGGAGTGGCTCTCTTCTGCTCATACAAGGTTCTCTGCCGGTGCCGGTTTTTCTGCTTCCGGAAAAGAGGATCCCGGAACATGGAAGATGCTAAAGAAGATGGACGAGCAGTGGATTATTCCCTACAAAAAGGGGAAATTGTCAATTAATCTAAGGCTGGGTCTCACCTCTTTCAAGCATGTCGGTGTTTTCCCGGAGCAGGCACCCAACTGGGATTACATCTTTTCAAAAACAAAGATGATTGCTCAAAATGGTCAGTCAGCTAAAAATGATCAGCCTTCCCAAAAAGGACAGTTTACTCAAAAAGGGATGGGAGAAGATTCGAAAAAGCCGAAAATCCTCAATCTTTTTGCTTACACCGGGGCGGCATCCCTGGCTGCAAAACAGGCAGGGGCTGATGTTGTACATCTGGATTCAGTAAAACAGGTTGTAAACTGGGCCAGAGTAAATATGGAACTCAGCCGGCTTGACGGCATCAGATGGATTATTGAAGATGCACTAAAATTTGTTAACAGGGAGGCCAGAAGAGGGAACCTGTACCAGGGGATAATTCTTGATCCTCCTGCATACGGGCACGGTCCGGAAGGAGAGAGGTGGAAACTCGACGAACATCTGTATGAAATGCTTAAGGCAGTTTCAAAGATACTGTCGCCGGCCAACAGTTTTCTTGTGCTGAATCTATACTCCAACGGTTACTCCGCTGTGCTGGCTGAAACTCTGGTCAGGGAGGCTTTTCTCACCGGAAAGGAGAGGAGCGGAACGAAAATTCCCGGATGTGGAGAACTCGTGTTAAAGGATTCATTTGGAAGATCGCTGCCCCTGAGTGTTTTTGTAAGGCTGGAACGATAATTATTTTATAAATATCAGAATTTAGAAATATCACATTTATAAAAAATATGAATACATTTCTCTCGGTCACATGGGCCCCGTCACCCGATATAATATCAATAGGTTCAATACATATAAGATATTACAGCATTCTGTTTGTATCTGGTTTTATTATCGGGTATTACATATTTTTAAGATTTTTCAAAAGGGAAGGAGTCCCTGTTGAAATTTTAGACAAACTGCTCTACATTTTACTTGGAGCAGCGGTGGTGGGAGCCCGTCTTGGACATTGTCTCTTCTATGAACCTGAGTACTATCTTGCAAAGCCTGTAGAGATATTAAAAGTTTGGGAGGGAGGACTGGCGAGTCATGGAGGAGCTATTGCAATACTTTTGGCAATATGGTGGTTTGTAAGAAAATACGGGAAAAAATATCGGTTTGATTTTCTATGGATAATGGACAGACTGGGAATTGCAACTGCTCTTGCAGGAGCACTTATAAGACTTGGCAATCTCATGAATTCAGAGATTTATGGCAATCCGACCGATCTCCCATGGGGCTTTATTTTTACGCTCAGAGGAGAGACTGTTCCCAAGCATCCCACCCAAATTTACGAAGCCTTGTCATACCTTCTGTTGTTCGGGATACTGATGCTTCTCTATTACAAAATTTTACCCCGCCTCAAAAGGGGTACTCTGTTTGGCCTGTTCCTGACAGGACTATTCACAGCCCGTTTCTTTATTGAGTATGTGAAGGAACCGCAGGTGGCTTTTGAACAGGGAATGGCCCTGAATATGGGACAGTTGCTTAGTCTTCCATTTATAATAGCGGGTCTGGCTTTAATTTTCTGGAGTGTAAAGAAAGGTAAACCGGCTATGGTAGAACCCGAACCGGTAAAACCAAGCCGGGAACAAGTACGGGTGAAACCAAAAGGGAAATATTAGGAAGGGAAATATTAGGATTTAAGAAAGGGTCTTCTTTACTGCGTTACTCCCTCTCCTGCTCCCTTCTGATATCCTTCTCCTTAATGGAGTGTCGTTTATCGTACTCCCTTTTGCCACGGGCTAGTGCAATGTTGAGTTTTGCGTAGCCATTCTGTGCAATGAAAAGCCTGGTGGCGACAATTGTCATCCCCTTCTCCCGTGAAGCCCTGAACAATTTTCTAAGCTCTCTGGATGTGAGCAACAGTTTTCTCTCTCTTCTGGGATCATGTTTGTTAAAACTGCCCCACCAGTAATCCGCAATGTGCATATTCCTGACAAAAAGCTCGCTGCCCACGAAATAACAATATGAATCGGCAAGGGATGCCTTGCCTGCGCGGATTGATTTTATCTCGGTGCCTGTAAGTACAATGCCGGCAGTAAAGCTCTCTATGAATTCATATTCAAAAGAGGCCTTTTTATTCTTTATCTCTATGTTGCTTTTAGCTTTGGGCATATTTCAAACAGGTCACCTCTCCCCGGTTTTTGACACAAATGAATGGAAGAGAGTGCAAAAATAGTTTAAATTTGCCGAATGAGCCATAATTTAATATGCATACTCGGACCAACTGCCTCCGGCAAGACGAAATATGCCGTCAGGCTGGCTGCCGAAACCGGCGGAGAGATTATCTCCGCAGACTCCAGACAGGTTTACAGGGGGATGGATATCGGAACGGGAAAGGATCTGGACGACTATGTTTTCAATGGTGAAAAAATACCTTATCACCTTATTGACATTGTTGATCCCGGAACAAAGTACAATATTTTCGAATATAAAAAAGACTTTTGCAAAGCCTTTACAGACATTATTTCCCGTGGTCGGCAGCCCATACTCTGCGGCGGGTCAGGGCTCTACATAGAATCTGTCACCAGAGGCTACAGGCTCGCAGAGGTACCCCCTGACCCGCAGCTCCGGGCAAATCTTGAGAAGCTCTCCATGGATGAACTTACACAACGGCTGGCATCAATGAAAAGGCTTCACAATATTACTGATCTGGACAGTAAAAAGAGGGTCATCAGAGCTATTGAGATTGCCATGTACGAAATTGACAATCCTGATGAATACGAAAGCGATAACTCCAGCGGCCCTAAGTTTACTACCAGATATATAGGAATATCTGTCTCCAGGGAAGAGAGAGTTGTCAGGATTGATAAGCGCCTGAAAGAAAGGCTCAGGGGAGGTATGATAGAGGAGGTGGAGAGGCTTCTTGCCGGAGGACTGACTCCGGAAGATCTTATATATTACGGACTTGAATACAAGTATGTAACTTTATATATAACAGGGAAGTTAACTTACAACCAGATGGAAGAGCAACTTGCCATAGCTATTCATCAGTTTGCAAAACGGCAGATGACCTGGTTCAGGGGGATGGAACGCAGAGGCATAAAGATTGAGTGGATTACCACAGATAAATTGTGACTTCAAGATTATTATTGTCTTGCTGTTTTCCACCTCCTTTCCTGACACTTCTTTGCTTTTAATTTTGAAATTATATAACTTTGACAAAGTTGTCCAAAAAGTTAAGTCAAATGGCAAAGGAATCCTTTGGTAAATATATAAGGAGGTTAAGAGAAGTGAATAATCTCCCATTGCGCAAAGTGGCGGCTCAACTGGATATTGATACTTCAACTCTTAGTAAAGTTGAACGAGGGAAAAGGCCCATCTCAATTGACTATTTAAAACCATTAAGCGAAATATTGAAAACAGATTGCAAAGAACTTCAGGTAAGGTTTTTAGAAGACAGTATAAATGCAAATTATGGGAAATTAGAGTATTTAATAGACGGGCTGAATGAAGTTATTAACCAATTAAAAGAGAAAAAATAAATGCCAACTAAATTTTTTACAAATCAGAACGACAATAGTCTGCTCAAAAAATTTGAAGGAGTATTTACAAACATAGAAAGTATACGGCATTTTGATGCACTTGTTGGCTATTTCAGAGCCTCGGGTTATTTCAAACTCAGAGCTTTTTTGGATAAAATTCCAAAAATCAGAATTCTCGTTGGGATTAATGTTGACCGACTAATTAAAAAATATCATGACAAAGGTCAACTTTACCTTGAAAATCCAGAAGAGACAAAAGCGGATTTTCTTGAAGAAATAATAAAGAATATTCAGGAAGCTAACTACGATGAATTTACTGAGAATGGGATATTGCAATTTATTGATGACTTGGTTAGTGGTAGAATTGAATTAAGAGCACATCCAAAAAAGAAAATTCACGCCAAAGTTTATATTTTCAGATCTGCTTCATTCAATGAATACGCTCCTTGTGAAGTTATTACAGGCTCATCTAATCTGACAGATGCCGGTCTTGGAGTAAATCCTGAATCAAATTACGAGTTTAATGTCAGTCTACGCGACTATGAGGATGTGAAATTTGCTGCCGATGAATTTGAAAGCCTTTGGAATGAATCAGTGCCAATATTAAAGGCAGAAGCAGAAAGGATAAGAAAGCAAACCTATTTGCGAGACGACTTTACCCCATTCGAGCTGTATATCAAAATGCTGACTGAATATTTCGGCAAACGTGTTGATTACGACCCTTACAACATTGATTTATTATTACCACCAAAATACATTCGGTTAAAATACCAGTCGGATGCGGCAAATCAAGGATATGCAATAATGATGAAGCATAATGGTTTTATATTAGCTGATGTTGTTGGTTTGGGCAAAACAATTATTGCCTGCATGATTATTAAAAAGTTCGTTTATGAAAATGGCACACATACAAAAGTTTTAGTAGTTGTTCCTCCTGCAATCGAAGATAGTTGGAGAAGAACTGTTAAGGATTTTGAACTTGACAATCATTTTACATTTATTACAATTGGAAGCCTGCATAAAATAATCGACAGGGATAACTACTCATATCCAAATCCGGAGGAAATTGATTTAATTGTAGTAGATGAATCACACAAATTCAGAAACGATTACACCGAAATGTACCTTGCCTTACAGGAAATCTGTAAAAAATCCCGGTCAAGAGCTGCTGAAAATGGAGATACAAGAAAGAAAGTGATTCTAATTTCTGCAACACCTCTAAACAACAGACCACAGGACATTGAAAATCAACTTTATCTTTTCCAGGACAGAAGAGATAGTACATTGGAAAATATTCGCAACCTTCAGGAGTATTTCAAACCGATAAATGAGCAGTATAAAAAGCTTGCTTATGAAAAGGAATTAAATATCAAGAAGCTAAAATCCTTATTCCAAAAGTTAAGAGACGACGTTGTTGAGCCATTGGTAATTCGTAGAACAAGAACAGATATTGAAAACAATAAGGAATATCTTGAAGATTTAAATACCCAGGGTATAAAGTTTCCCAAAGTGGGCGACCCGATAGCACTTTACTATGAATTGAACGGAAAACAAAGCGAACTTTTTTATGATACAGTATCACTCATTACCAATCTCGATGAAAAGGGAAACAAAATTGATGGTTTAGGCTACTATCGTTACCGTGCCATTGAGTTCCTGTCAAAAGAAGAAGACAGGAAAATGTATGGTAATGTAGAATCCATATCAGGAAGGTTATCTGCGATCATGAAAACACTATTAGTTAAACGCCTTGAAAGTAGCTTTTATGCTTTTACACAATCATTATCAAGATTTCAGAAGGCCATAGATAATATGCTTGGAATGTTTGATGATGACAGGATTTATATTGCTCCTGATTTGGATATTAATAAACTTCTGGAAGAAGGATTGAGCTATGATGAAATTGAAGCTAAAATTAATGAAAAAGGTGGGAACAATAAGGAATACAAGAAAAATGCTTTTGATAAAAACTTTATTGTCCTTTTAAAACAAGACAAAGAAAAAGTAGATGATTTAATAGAACGTTGGAGTAGGGTTAAGGAAGATCCTAAACTGATAGAATTTGCAAAACATATTCAGAATGAATTTTTTAAACCTAAGCAAAATATTAGTGGGAAATTGATAATTTTTTCGGAATCAAAGGAAACGGCTCAGGAACTTACAATTAAACTTTCTAGAGTTACTAAGAAAAAGGTATTAAAGGTAAGTGCAGAGAACAGAATGTACGTTGAAAATATAATCAGAGATAATTTTGATGCCAACCTTGAAGAAGAAAAATGGCAAAATGATTACGATGTTATCATTACAACGGAAGTGTTGGCTGAGGGTATTAATCTGCACCGGAGTAATGTAATTGTCAATTATGATGTGCCTTGGAACTCAACTCGTTTAATGCAACGCATTGGTCGTGTTAATCGTATTGGTTCAAGAGCAGGAAGAATATATGTTTACAATTATTATCCTTCTTCACAAGGTGATGCTCAAATTCACCTGGTGAACAATGCCTTGAGGAAATTACAGGCATTTCATACCGCTTTTGGGGAAGACAACAAGGTGTTTTCAATACTTGAAGAGAAAGGAGCGGGAGCCTTGTTTGGAAATAAAATTCAAAAAGAAGAAAGTGAAATCCTTAAATACCTCAATGAATTAAGAGATTTCAGGAAAAAGCATCCGAAAATTTTCAACGATATATCCAAAATTCCAAACAAAGCACGATGTGGCAGAGAAGTGCCTGATGATAGTAAACAATTAACATTATTAAACACAGAAACAGATGAAATAAACTATCCGTTGCAAAAGACCTCCTTAACATATTTAAAAAGCGAGAGCCATCCGGGAATTTTTTGCTTGATCACTCCTGAAATGAATATTATTGAACTCAATTTTCTACAGGCAGTCAAATTGTTTAAAGCAACCGATATCGAGAAAGCGATTTCACTTCACGAACTGCATCATAAACAAACCTTGGCAGGACTTGAATATTTCAAGTCAGAAAAGAATCAGGAAATTATGCAAACAGTTACCCGAAAAAATCTTAGTCCTGCAGAAAATAAAGCATTAACCAACTTGACAGAGGCAGTGAAATGTGCACCTACTGAACAAAAACGGAATACTTTGCTGCGTGCACGAGAAATTATACAACGTGGGACCTATGCCTCCAAAGGTTTTCCAAAAGCTATTAATGATTTTTTTGTATCAAACCTACATACTTTACAAATAGATAAAGAGATGTTTATCAGTCAGTTTTTTATAAATGTTCTCGACAGGTACGACATTTTTGTAAATGCTGAAGAAATCCAGCAAGCAAATAACATACATAGGGGCATTATTAACCCCCAAATTGTATTAACGGAAAGTTTCAGCTAATGTTTTAAATAATGTTAAATGACAAAAAGTAAATTAATCAGCGTCAAAGGTCAACAAATTACATTTTATTCGTTAAGATCAGATGACTATATCTCTTTAACAGATATGGCCAAATATAGGGATGTTGAAAGAACTAATTATGTCATTCAGAACTGGATGCGCACAAGAAGTGCAATTGAGTTTTGTGGATTATGGGAGTTGTTGCACAATCCTGATTTTAAACGCATCGAATTCGATGCGTTTAAAAATGAATCGGGGTCAAATAGTTTTACACTAACACCTCAGAAATGGATTGAAGCTACGAATGCAAAAGGGATTGTATCAAGATCAGGAAGATATGGGGGAACTTTTGCGCACAAAGACATTGCTTTTGAGTTCGCAACATGGATAAGCGCAGAATTCAAGTTCTATTTTATTAAGGAGTTTCAACGTTTAAAAGAAGAGGAAAACCAACGTTTGTCACTGGAATGGAATTTACACAGAACACTCACCAAAATCAATTACCGGATTCATACCGATGCGATTAAAGAAAACATAATACCCCCAGAAGTCACAAAAGAACAAGCTTCTGTAATTTACGCCAACGAAGCAGACATGCTAAATGTAGCCATGTTTGGAAAAATTGCCGGGCAATGGAGAAAGGAAAATCCCGGGAAAGACGGGAATATCAGGGATTATTCAACCATTGAACAATTGCTGGTTCTGGCCAATCTCGAAAGTTTGAATGCAGAATTCATCCGAATGCAAATTCCTATGAGTGAACGCCTGATTAAATTAAACCAATCAGCCATTACACAGATGAGATCGTTGACCGCAACTCCCTATATCAAAAAAATGAACAAAGAGAATAAACCGGAATAATATGACAGCTAACAGAATTCAGTTACAAAATGCATTACATAAACCTTACGACAGGATTCTTTTTTCATGCGAAGTATTAAGTCCGGTTTTCGGTTCGGGATTTACATTAAACTCTTCGTTAATTCCGGCTCCTGTTAATCCAAACAAATCGGAATCTGCTTCCATTGATAAAGTATGGATTTACGGGAAAATCCTACTTGACGATAGCACTGAAATAACCTGTTATGAAGTATTGCTTCAGCCCAAAGTACGAATAGAACAAAGCAAAGTCGCCATTCAGCAGTATGTGCGAAAACTACTTACTGCCGGGCAGGCTGCCTTAATCAACTTTGTTGCTTCGGCCAATAAAAATGTATGGAGGCTTACTTTGGTTGCTAAAGACAGTATATTAACCGATAAAGGTGTAAAAGAAAAAAACACTAATGCCAAGCGGTACACTTTTTTGTTAGGTCCTTCTGAAACCTGTAAAACTGCTGCCGAACGCTTCGAAGTACTAAGCTCAGAAAAAGAAATCACATTTCAAACGCTTATAAACGCTTTTTCTGTTGAAAAACTAAGTAAGGTCTTTTTTGATGAGTACACCTTGCACTATCAAAAATTCTGCGACTATTTACAGGAGTCTAATTTCCGGAAATCGGTCTTTAGTATCACTGTGCCGCAAAATGCAACTAAAGAAGAAAAAGACAAAGCTTGCAAACCCATTCGAGATTTTGTAAAGAAATTACTGGGGAGGATTGTGTTTCTCTACTTTGTACAAAAAAAGGGATGGCTAGGTGCAAACGATACGGAATACAAAGATGGATTAACCGATTTTATTAAAAAACTGTTTACCCAATCGGGCGGTGATGAAACTTTCTATCCGAACTGGCTTACAGTTTTATTCTTTGAAACACTAAATAAGGAAAGGGTTAATGATGATTTTATAATGCCCGACGGCAAAAAGGTAAAAGTTCCTTTTCTGAATGGCGGTCTGTTTGATAAAGGAGAATATGATGGAGCTATATTAACACTTCCGGCTACGCTGTTTCACCAGGCAGATTTTGAAGACATGCTACTTGCTAGAAATAATTTAAAGAACAGCCGTGGTTTTCTAGATTTTCTTGATGCCTTTAATTTTACGGTTTACGAAGACAGCCCCGATGAACATACAGTAGCCGTTGACCCGGAAATGCTGGGGCATATTTTTGAGAACCTGCTGGAAGACAA
>JALNXR010000283.1 GCA_023230265.1 Bacteroidales bacterium
ACCGAGCGGCCCCAGTTCATATTGTGGCTGGCAGAGGCGTTAACAGAGGGTATGAATTCCAGGCGGGACTGTGCAGCATTGTTTTTGCTTTGTTCCACTGCCACCTCTTTCTGCTTTATGGAGAGGTTGTTATCCCATGCATAACTTATGCACTCCTGCAGACTCCACCTTTTCTGCGCAGAGAGGTTGAGCGGGATTGTCAGCAGGAATAAAATTGGGAGTATATTACATCTTTTCATACCTGGCAAATTTAGATATTTTATTGTAACAACCCCCAATTTCCCAGAGATTTATTAAGAGGTCTTCTTAGCTGACCTACTGATAGAGCAACAGCGGAGTATTTCTCATTTTGTAGAGCCCGGAGCTCAAGATTTTAAATGCTTTCCAGAGTTTTTTCACTCCATAGCCTATTCCCACTCCAAGGTATTCGGCCAGTTCATAATCCCAACCCTGTTCCTGACCTCCACCTGAAATAAGGATATTTTCACCCTCACATAGTGCGGTAAAATCTTTGCTGACAGATAATGCTGTTTCCATTACGCACTCCTCCATCCGGCCTGGAATCCCTTCCGGAATCTTGGCCAATATCGTTCCAACTCCTGAGCCAGTGCGGCTGCTTCCTGTAAAAGAGTCCATAACTCTCTGAGAGTCATCCCCCCGGAGATCATAAGCTCGTTTCCATCCAGAGCTTTCATCCCACAATCTTCACCATCATACTCTTTCATAATATTAATTTTATTTGTTTTCCGCATAAGGCCTGCGGATATAGCCCGGAGTGTGCACCCTCCGAAAACTTCTGTTGACTATTAAACTTCTGTTGACTATTAAACTTCTGTTCTCTATGATGTTCTTATGTCTGAAATTTCCCCATCCCTGAGAGTCAATACACTGTCTGCAATTCCAAGCTCATCCCTGTTGTGGGTAATCAGCAAAACCCCCATACCATTGTCCCTGCACTCTTTGAACAAACCTGCCGCCTGAGATGCAGATGTGGGATCCAGTGAGGAGAAAGCCTCATCCAGTATTAATATTTTTGGATTACGATAGAGAGCTCTGGCTATTGATATCTTTTGTTGCTGACCCCGTGAGAGTGTCAGACCCCCTTCTCCGATACGACTGAAAATTCCAAAAGGGAGTGCATTGATAAAAGCCTCAAGCCCTACTCCCGAGCACAGGGAGACAATCCTTTCCATATCCGGGGAGCTGGCGGAGAGAGTAATATTTTCTGCTATTGTTCCGCTTATAAGCTCTGGTTCCTGCGGCACTACAGTAACTGCTTCCCTCCAGCACCTCAGGTTAATGGCGCTTATCTCCGTGCCGTCATATCTGATAACTCCTCTCATGTATTTTTCTGCCCTCAGCAACAACAGAGCTATGGTGCTCTTTCCGCAACCACTCTCCCCGCAGAGAGCCGTAATCTTCCCATGGGGAATCTCTAAACTTACTGATCTGAGCAGATCTCCCCTTCCCGGATACCTGAAGTAAACCTTATCCATTACAATACCTGATTCCGCCTGCCTGCTGCAATCTCTTACGCCAATCTCAATTCCCCTGATAAAATCTTCACCTTTCAGCTCCATCACCTCAAAGAACCTTTCCGATGCCGAGCAGCCATCTCTCACTGATCCGTTGAATTTAATTGCAGAAGTGAGAGGAGCCGCAGAAAGTGATGCAATTGTGTAGAAAGAGACCAACTCCCCCGGACTCAGTTCACCAGAGAACACAAACAGAGAACCGGCCCCCAGGATTGTAACCATCATAAGCGAAGAGCAAAGTTCACCCGCACCCGAAATGGTAATCCCCCTTAACGATGCTCCGGTTATCCTTTTGTTCAGCTTATCCATTTTCTCTTTTATCCTGCTTTTAATCACTCCTTCCATCCCAAAGAATTTCACACACTTGTAGTTTTTAAGACCCTCAACCACAGAGCTTTCAAATTTCGAAGACTCCTCAAGTATCTCCCTTCTGGCAATACGGTTATATCTGTCAAAGAGGTAATATATCCCTCCGTAAAGAGGAAGAAACAGAGAGACCATAAAGCCAAGCCGCGCACAGAAGCTGAACATCATAATAACCGATACAGACAATGCTGCAGCGCTTATGGTTAAGTTTACAGCGACATCGGTTACCATAGTCCTGATTTTAACAACCTCATGCACTCTGGCCAGCAGATCCCCTGTGCTTCTGCCTCTGAAGAATGGAAACGGAAGATCCAGAATATGTGCAATATAATCAGAAGTAAGTTCTATATCGGTCTTTACTGACAGCCTCACCACCATTCGTGACCTGAGCCATGCAGCCCAGGATGAGAGAAAGGAGACGACAGCCATAATTACAGCCAGTGATGCAAGTGATCCCGGATCTCCACAGGGCAGGATATTGTCCAGTATCTCCTTGATAAAAAGCGATATACTAAAGCTCAGAACAATATACAAAAGTGAGGTGGCGATTATGGCTGAGAAACCCGGGAGATTCTTTCGCACAATTCCAAATGCCCTCGCACACGCACCTGCACTTTTCCCTGCTTTTTTAAATCCTTTGCCGGGTCTCACCATGACAAGGTAACCTGTCCACTCTCTTTTCAGCTGTTCCAGTTCAACATTAATAATTTTCCCCTGTGCAGGATCCATTACTCTGGCTATACCCTCTTTAATTCTGTATAGAACAACATAATGAAGCAATCCACCCTCCCTTCTCAGATGGAGTATGGCAGGAGCAGGAACCCTGACCAGAGATCCGCTATCTCCCTTAAATCCTCCGGCCTTAAGCCCGTAGTGAGCTGCTGCCTCTCCAAGCCCCTTTATGGTAGTCCCTTCTGAGGTTGTGCCACTATAGATTCTTAACTCCTGGACAGGCAATTTTCTGCCGTAATATCCGGAAATTGAGGCCAGGCAAGCCACTCCGCAATCACTTATATCATGTTGTCTGATATTAATCCCTCTCCTCTTCATAACCAAAACCAGTCTCTTATACTCTTATAAAGGGGGGAAACCCGCAACTCTACAACCTTCACAAATCTCACAACACAGTCCGGCCTCCTCCCTCTGCAAATCTAATTTGCACAAAAATATTCCGGGAGCATTTGTGTAAAAAAATGAATAGGAAAAATATTGAAAAGGGGAGAAAAAAATTAAAAACAGAGAAATTTACAAGGTTCAGATATTTTTTAGAGGATTCTCTA
>JALNXR010000284.1 GCA_023230265.1 Bacteroidales bacterium
GATTTCTTTCTGGATACCAAGATCAATAAGTTTTTCTCGGCAAACATCAGAACAAATCTTATTTACGATGACGAGATCCTTATAGAGAACAGCAGCGGTATATCTGCACCCAGGGTTCAGTTTAAGGAGATATTAACTATCGGATTCTCATACACTATAGGTGAATTCAAAAAGTGATGATAAACGCTTTCAGAGAGAAGATGCGTTTTTTAACCGGTAATTCACCGGAACCGGAAGGCAGTAAAAAACACAGCATTCTGGCAGCGGTGAGCGGGGGTATAGATTCAATGGTGATGGCTCAACTTCTTTTCGAGATGGGGGAGAATGATCTGTCAGTTGCTACGGTAAACTTTAAGCTCAGGGGCAAAGAGAGCGATCTGGACGAAAAACATGTAAGAGATTGGTGTTCAGAAAGAAATATACGTTTTTTTTCTAAATCGTTTGACACAAACGAGTACTCCCACAGTAGGGGAATCTCTGTCGAGATGGCAGCAAGGGAGTTGAGATATAGTTGGTTCGACTCATTAATCAAGGAGTTTAAGTTTGAATTTCTGGCAGTTGCCCACAATCTTAATGATAATGTAGAGACCCTTTTTATTAATCTTTTGAGAGGAACCGGAATAGACGGACTGTCCGGTATACGGGAAAAGAGCGGCTACATTATCAGACCTATGCTGGGTTTCACCCGGGAGGAGATTACACGTCATGCAATCCGTAACCATATTTCCTATAGAGTTGACAAAACCAACCTTGAGACCGACTATTCCAGGAACCGCATCAGAAACCTGGTTTTCCCGGAACTTGAAAAGATAAATCCCTCCTTTCTGAGAAGAATTAATGAAAACATGGTTCATTTCTCCGATGCATCAGCATTGCTTGATTCAATCTTAACAGAAGCAAGAAAAAGGCTTTGTACAGATGAACCGGAAAAAGGTATTATTCTGGCCATTCCCGTCAGGGAGCTTTTATCAGAACCCTCACCCAGGTTTCTGATATTTAATTTTTTTAAAGATTATGGTTTTAATGAAAGGCAGGCAGGAGATATTTTCCAATCACTCACTTCAACCTCAGGAAAACATTTTTTTGCAGGAGATTATTGCCTTGTCAGAGATAGGGAGAGATTAATTCTTACAAAGGATCAATTCAGAAAAAGCTCTCTAAATGAGCAGATTGTTTATCTTGATGATCCCCTGCAGAAAGAGGTTACATATCACTTTAAAGGCCGCACCATAATCCTTAGGAGGTTTTCATACTATACAGGGTTTTCTCCTCTAAAGAGTTCTGAACAAATTCAATATCTGGATGCTGCCCTCCTTTCATTTCCTCTGATTTGTAGAAGCCGTAGAAGAGGTGATAAATTTATTCCCTTGGGTATGAAAGGATTTAAAAAACTCAGCGATCTCTTTACTGATCAAAAAATGGATTCTGTCTCAAAAGAGTTACAACCGGTTCTCCTCAGTGGGGATAAGATAGTCTGTTTACCCGGCCTGAGAAGTGACGAGAGATTCAGGTTGCGGGAGAGTACAGTGTCTGTCCTGGAAATCAGACTCCTTTAATATGGCACTGCTCAGTTGATAAGCAGGTTATACGGAAGACGGGCCATATTGATGTTCCCTTTGAAAGATTTGAGTCCTGAATATGCAATCTCAAACAGGTATCCTGGATTGTTTAACATACCGGCAGCCTTTACGGTACTCTGACCCAGCTGCTCCATGATCCTGTCCAATTGTGATTTGATAACCGGATACTCAACAACACGATAGCTCTCCAGACCGCTCATGGATGCTGCTGTAATGATCGCATCGTTTAATCCCCCCTTCTCATCTGCAAGACCGACTCTGAGAGCATCGTAACCTGACCACACCCTGCCTTGTCCTATTGAATCTACTTTCCGGGAATTCAGTCCCCTTCCTTCCGCTACAAGTTCCACAAACTGGTTGTAAATAATCTCCACAGAGGAGCGTATATAGCTTATCTCCTCCTCATCGAGTGGCCTGTATGCAGACATTATATCTGAGTGAAGATTGGTGTTTACAGTTTCTGCATTGATGGAAAGGTGCTTGTCCAAAGCTTTGCTGGCATTGAAAGAGACACTGAACACTCCGATGGATCCTGTAAGTGTTGAGTTATTGGTTACTATACGGTCAGCATTTGCAGAAATCCAGTATCCCCCGGATGCTGCATAGTCTCCCATACTTACGATCAGAGGCTTTTCTGCTTTTAGCAACCTGAGTTCCCTGTCGATTATATCAGATGACTGTGCTGATCCTCCCGGGGAGTTTACCCTTAGCACTACTGCTTTAACGGAACTGTCCTTCCTGATTTTTGCAATCAGCTGTCTGAAGTTATCGGAGGCGATATTTTTTTCTCCAGGACCCATAACAATCTCTCCGTTTGCATATAAAACGGCAATCTTGTTCTTTTCCTTAAGATTCAGCTTTATCCTCGCCTTTCTATAGTTGTTGAAATCTGTCATTTTAAGATCCTCTTCCTTTTCTGCTCCAAAGAGGTGCCTTAGGGTGTCAAGAAGTTCATCCTTGTACATAATCCCATCCACCAGACCTGCATTCATAGCATCTTTTGCAGTGACAATCTCCAGCCGGTCTGCAATTTCATCAATCCTCCCCCTTGAAATTCCTCTTGATTCAGAGATCTGTCCGGTCCATGTATCCCATACTGCATCAATGTAAGCCTGTAACTGTTCCCTGTTCTCGATGCTCATTTTGTTGCTGATAAACTGTTCTGCTGCAGCTTTGAATTTGCCGTGCCGTATCAGCTGCGCCTCAATCCCCAGATTGTCCAACAGGTCTTTTAAGAAGAGGGTGCTGATGCTTATACCGGAAAGAGAGGAGGAACCTAAAGGATTCAGATAGATTTTATCTGCAACTGAAGCTATGTAATAGCCTCCCTGAGAGTAGTTGTCTGCGTAGGCAATAATCGGTTTTCCGCTTTCACGGAACCTGCCCAGAGCATCCCGTATCTCCTCAAGATGAGTCATACCTGCATCCAGCTTTTCCAGGTTCATGTAAATGAATTTGACTGATGGATCTTCTGCTGCTGTCTCTATTGTTTTGACAAAGTCAAGGATTCCGGTCTGCTTTTTTGTTTTCAGCTCTGCAGAGATAATGTCAAAGTCAGGCATACTCTCGTCAGAAGTGCGCTCTGT
>JALNXR010000285.1 GCA_023230265.1 Bacteroidales bacterium
GATTGAGGTCGGAGGCAAAAATCCCCGGGAGGATGAATTGCAGGCAGCTATGGCAGAAGGAGATTCTCTCGGAGGGTTGATTGAGTGTGTTGCAACCAATATGCCCGCCGGTTTGGGAGAACCATTTTTTAACAGTGTTGAATCACTGATTTCTCATATAATCTTTGCAATCCCTGGTGTAAGGGGAATTGAGTTTGGAGATGGATTTGCCGCAGCTGCAATGAAAGGTTCAGAACACAATGATCCTTTTATTGATAAACACGGCAAAACATCAAAAAACGGAGCCGGAGGTATAAACGGAGGAATATCCAACGGAAACGATATTGTTTTTAGAGTGGCCGTGAAGCCCACTTCCAGCATATCCAAAAGTCAGCTAAGTTATAATTCCTCTTCCGGGAAAATGGAAGAGCATATCATCCCCGGCCGTCATGACACCTGCTTTGCACTCAGAGTGCCACCTGTCGTTGAGGCCGCTGCAGCAATTGTTCTGGCAGATCTCTTCTGTTAATGAGCCTTTTACTGCCATTTAAGCATTCTGATTTTCTTTCTCAGATGTTGTGATATTCTTACTCTGGTGTTGTGATATCCTTACTCCAAAGTTCTGATATAGCATCGGCGTGTCATGTAGGGTTTCCCGGGATAGTAATCAAAGATATTAATGACTGCTGAATTGTTTTCAAGTTGGGGATTTGCAATCACTTTTTTCACACCAAGCTTAATGTAATTTGCATGCAGATGATTGAATATCACCGCATTTACTCCTTTGTTCTGATACTCGGGTACAATTCCTATAATATTCATATCCACCAGGTCAAACCGCTTTAGAGCCTTTAGGAAAAAGATGAATCCAAAGGGAAATAGTTTGCCACCCGATTTTTTAAGTGACCATGAGAGGTTGGGCATCGTAATGGCAAATGCAACTACTTTATCTTCTTTGTCCAGCACCAGGCAGATCATATCGAAATTGACCATCGGGAGATACTGTTTAACATAAAGATTTATCTGATCCCGGGTTAGCGGGGTGAATCCGTAAAGTGGGACAAAGGCTCTGTTGAGAGCTTCAAAAAGCTGAACTCCGTATTTTCTCAGGCTTCTTCTGTTCCTGGGATGTAGTACTCTAACTCCTGACCTTCTGATTACAATATCTGCAAACTGTTTTAATTTTGGAGGGACCTGCGGCGGTACATCAAATTCCCGCTGATACCAGTCTGCATCCTTGACATATCCCAATCTTTCCAAATGCTGAGGGTAGTAGGCGTAATTATAAAGTGTTGTCATTGAACCCATATTCTCAAAACCCTCAATCAGCATACCCTCCTTGTCCATATCAGTAAACCCGAAAGGGCCGTTGACAGCCTCCATACCTTTTTCCCTGGCCAGCGACTCCACCTTTTCCATCAAAGCTTTTGAAACATCGTAATCATCTATAAAATCCAGCCATCCGAATCTCATATATTTCTGGTTCCAGTCCCTGTTGGCATTGTGATTGATAATAGCAGCAATCCTTCCTACCACCCTGTTCCCTGAGAGTGCAAGGAAATACCACGCTTCACAAAATTCAAAGGCGGGATTTTTGTCTTTGTGCAGAGTGTTGAATTCATCAAATCTTAGAGAATTGACCCAGTTTGTGCAATTTTTATATAGTTTTTCAGGAAAGGCAATAAACGTTTTAAGCTCCCTTTTGGTGCTTACTTCTCTGATTGATATTTCCATTTGAATATTGTTAGTACTACCTCCGGATACTCTGTCGTACAAATATAGATATAAAAACAACCCGTTTCTCACCTTGAATGGTTGTTGAAACGGGTTGTCTTAAAATTTTAAGAATGTTACTCCTCTCTGGGTTGCCTTGGCCCTCTTGCCGAACGACCTCCGCGATCCGGACGGTCTGAGCGCTCTCTTCTTTCTCCTCTGCCTCTGCCGTCTGCTGAGCGGCCGCCTCTTCTTTCGCGCCTGTCAGGTCTTCCGCTACCCTGTTGATGCTGCGAAGCAGCAGGATTAACAGAAACTCCCGAATTTGGTGAGAGATCCCTCTTTCCGTAAACTTCACCGTTGCATATCCACACCTTTACACCCAGCACACCCACTTTTGTGTGAGCCTCTGCATGAGCGTAGTCAATATCGGCACGGAATGTATGAAGCGGAGTACGACCCTCTTTATAAAGCTCTCTCCTGGCCATTTCTGCACCTCCGAGACGGCCGCTGATCAGCACTTTAATGCCTTCTGCTCCCATTCTCATTGTAGAGGCCATTGACATCTTGATTGCCCGGCGGTAAGAGACCCTGCCCTCAACCTGTCTGGCAATATTGTTGGCCACAATGTTTGCATCAATTTCAGGACGCTTAACTTCAAATATATTGATCTGTACCTCTTTGTTGGAGATCTTTTTGAGCTCCTCCTTGAGTTTGTCAACCTCCTGTCCGCCTTTACCGATGATAATGCCCGGACGGGCTGTGTGTATTGTAACGGTAATAAGCTTAAGGGTTCTTTCAATTACAATCTTTGACAATGATGCCTTTGAAAGCCTGGCGTTCAAATATTCACGGATCTTTGCGTCTTCCAGGATCTTTCCGGCGTAATCTGTTCCACCGTACCAGTTAGAGTCCCAGCCACGGATAATACCTATGCGGTTTGATATAGGATTTGTTTTTTGTCCCATCTTATTGCTCTTCTTTTACGGTTTCACTTCTCTTGTCAAGTACAATAGTAACGTGGTTAGAGCGTTTGCGGATTCTGGCGGCCCTCCCCTGGGGAGCTGTGCGGATACGCTTGAGAGAGCGTCCCTGACCTACCATAATCGATTTAACAACTACATTCCCGTTTTCCAATTCTTTCCGTTCGTTCTCGTTTTTTGTTTCCCAGTTGGCAATTGCTGACCTGAGAAGTTTCTCGAGACGGACAGAAGGCTCCTTCTTTGAATATTTTAGAATATCCAAAGCACGATTTACCTCCACACCCCTGATGATATCTGCAACCAAACGCATCTTTCTGGGTGAGGTAGGAACATCATTCAGCTTTGCGTAAGCTGTCTGCTTCCTTATTTCTTTATACCTTTCGGCTGTTTCTTTTTTTCGAGCTCCCATTTCTGACTTCGTTTTTACAAATTTTTAATTAACGATTTCCCGAATGTCCCTTGAAGGTACGAGTGGGTGCAAACTCACCA
>JALNXR010000286.1 GCA_023230265.1 Bacteroidales bacterium
AGGCTGACTCCAGAGATAGGTTTCCGTATTTAACACTCACATCACCATAATAATGGATTATTCTTTTACCATTTGAGAACTCCTCTATAGTTGAGTCCTTTGCATCTATGATTGCAGGAAAATCCAGATCCCCTCTCCTTTTCAGGCTGTCGCGCCGGATACCGGCAGACAAAGTGTCAATAACCTTAAGATCCTCAACTGTCACAGAGTCCTTAATGAGTGATGTATCCTTAGGGGGCAGCATTTTAAAGAGGGCAGAGTCGGGTATTGCACTCCTTCCTGTGTCAGCGTTCTTCCTTGCAGTATCCCCGCTAAAGGATATGGACAGAAGGTCGCGGAAATCAGTTCTCAGTGACCCTCCATCTGCAGATGAGTTATTCTCTGCAGTTAATCCAAACGCATGGCTGATACCGCTTCCGGGCATCAGAATTATAGTCATAACCAGCAGGAGTATCAGACCTGTATAGCTTCTCTTAGTGATCAAGAGGGTAATTTGTTAAAATAAATGTGCTACTTTTGTAAAGCACAAATTTAATTATTTTGGTCAGAAAAATGCTATTCCGGATACTTTTAGCCTTAATTTCACTTATGCCACTAACCTCCGACAGGGTTCTCTGCCAGAATCCTGTAAAGATTAAACGTGTGGTGATAGATCCGGGACACGGAGGTCATGATCCCGGGACCATCAGTGCAAACAGAAGGTTTCATGAGAAAAATATTACCCTCTCTGTTTCTCTTAAACTGGGAGCCCTAATTAATCAGGAATATCCTGATATAGAAGTAATCTACACTAGAAAAACCGACAAGTTTATCCCTCTTGATCAACGAAGTGAGATCGCTAACAAGAGCAAGGGGGATCTCTTTATTTCTATCCATGTTAACGGAGTTGGTGCCAAATCTGCATCCGGCTCAGAAACTTTTGTTATGGGGCCCGACCATAGCAGCTCCAACCTGAAAGTATCTATGCTTGAAAACAGCGTGATAACACTTGAAGGAGATGATTATCAGTCAAAATATGAAGGTTTTGACCCTAACAACCCTGAATCCTATATAATATTTACTCTCCTTCAGAATGCTCATCTTGAGCAGAGTCTCACCTTCGCTTCACTTGTCCAGAAACACTCTGCCGGAGGTCCTGTCAGGATCAACCGCGGAATCAAACAGGCAGGATTTCTTGTTTTGTGGAAGACGACAATGCCATCGGTGCTTGTTGAGCTCGGATTTATAACTAATACGGCCGACCTTTCAGTTCTTTCCCTTGAAAAGAACCATGAAAAATTTGCCTGGAACATCTTTAACGCCTTTAAGGAGTATCGCTCTATGTATGAAAAGGAGAGCAGTGAGCTGCAACCTGTTGTTACCGCAACCGGCAATCAGGGCAGCAAAGATGAAAAATCACTGCCGGATGACAATATAATATTCAAAGTTCAGATAATGGCTGTGAACAGGTTGCTGGAACCATCATCTCACTTTTTCAAGGGAGAAAAGGGTGTGACATATTACAAAGCAGGCCGTTTCTACAAATATATGGCCGGAGAGTTCGGATCTCCTGAAGAAGCTGAAAAAGAACTTATTCGATTAAGAAAAAAATTCGAAGGTGCATTTATCGTTAAACTAAAAAAAGGTGTACCTTCACCGTATAATAAAAGATAAAGAGGAGTCAATGAAAATTAAATTAACAAAGGAACAGAGAATAGGGCTTTTTACAATTTTGGTGCTTGCTGCGCTCTATTTCACTATCAATTACCTCAGAGGCAAGGATCTTTTTGGCAGCACCAATATCTACTATGCCGTGTATGAAAGTGTCGACGGCATATCTGTTTCAGGACCTGTATATATAAAAGGTCTTAAAGTGGGCACTATAGAGAAGATTAAATATCAGAAAAAAACAGACAACATGCTGATTACCATGAAGCTCAAGTCAGAATACAACATTCCCGACAGCTCTGTGGCCGAAATTTTCAGTACTGATCTTCTCGGTTCAAAAGCCATCAGGATAGTTACAGCCGGCTCCGGCAAATATCTGGAAGAGAAGGATACGATAAGAACATCGGTGGACAGTGACCTTTTCCAGATGTTGGGACAGGAACTTCTGCCACTCAAGGAACAGATTTCCGAACTGGTGGAGAGTATTAAAGGAACATTTGACAATATAAACAATGTACTGGATGACGAGGGCAAAGCCAGAATATCTTCTGCTCTTGCCAATCTGGACAGATCTCTGGCTGATCTACAAAGAATTACATCTAACATACGGGATAAGGAGGGGACAATTAACCGGGTGATGGGAAATATTGACACTCTGACCGGTTCATTGAGTAAAAGCTCGGAACATCTGGACATCAGCCTGAAAAACTTCCAGGATATAACCGACAGCCTTAACAGGGCAGATCTTGCAGGAACAGTTTCAGCACTCAGATCAATTCTGATGGATCTCAACAATCCTCAAGGATCAATAGGTAAACTGATTAAGAGCGATTCACTCCACAATTCAGTGGATTCTGTTCTTAACCAGCTGGAGGATCTGATCAGGAACATTAACGAAAATCCCAAAAAATACATAAAAGTTTCTGTATTTTAAAATTTTTATATATTTATTTATCTGATTTTTAATGAAATTTTTTCTAGAAAATTTTTCAGGTTGAAAAACAGGTAATTGAATTTTTTTTTAATTTTCCAAGCATAATTTTGTTTTTTTTTAAAGAATTTATCCCCATTTTTGTTAAAACAATCTAAAACCTAAAACTGGAACATGTCAGAAGCTTTACATACTAAAGTTTGGAATAATTGTCTGCACATTATCAAAGACAACATCCAGCAACAAAGCTTCAAAACATGGTTCGAACCCATTAAAGCCGTAAAACTATCCGGATCTGTTCTTACCATTGCCGTACCATCTCTGTTTTTTATGGATTTCATAGAAGCCCATTATCTTGATCTGATAAGTAAAGCTTTAAAGCGGGAACTCGGCAAGGAGGCCAAACTGGAATACAATGTTAAAGTTGTATCAGACGGAGAGACCGTTAAGCTTCCACAGAACAGTGCACACGAGGTTACAAACAGATCTGTCCCCTATCCGGACCAGGCATTTCAGATCACCAACCCCTTTGTTATCCCAGGATTGAGACAGCTTGAGATAGATCCTCAGTTAAATCCCCTGT
>JALNXR010000287.1 GCA_023230265.1 Bacteroidales bacterium
TCGATAATTTTATTATTTATTCCATAGATTTCAACGGGATCGAACTCGTCAACCAAAATAATCCTTTCTGTCATTTTTTTAATAGTGAATAGTAGTACATCATTTTGTCGTAATCGGCCCTCACTTTAAACTCTCCGGGTTTGCCGGCAAAGGAGGACACAGGTATAATTGTATAATTGTCATCGATTGCACCTGGTCTTGCAGTCCAGATATACTCCATATCCGGCTCCAGCAGCCTGGCTTTTCCAAGTGGATCTTTTACAGCCCGTATCACAGCCATCTGGCCTATACGGGTGTAAGGTGCAGACATGTTTGAAATTGCATTACCCAATGAGTAAAAGATTACAGAGGCAATCTCCGCTCCGTCAGCTGATTTGTTAATGACCAGGGGTTGAGGGACATGAGGGTGAGAGCCGATAATAACATCACCACCCAGAGATATTATAAATCCGGCTATCTCCCTTTGAAGGGATGATTCGGATAAGCTGTATTCGTTTCCCCAGTGGATGCATACGACTGTAAGATCATATCTTCCGGAGTTACATCTTTTGAGATCCGATGCAATCTCTGCAGTGTCGATTAAATTTACCATATAAGGGGGTTTGACTGCTACTCCGTTTGTGCCATAGGTGTAGTTAAGTATCGCAATCCTGAATCCTTTTGATTCAATTACAAGGGGATGGGTATTCTCCCTCTCCTGGCGACTCCGGCTGACTCCTGTATATTTAATCCCAAGTGAGTCAAAAAGTCTGATAGTCTTCTCAATGCCCCTGCTCCCCTTGTCATTGATATGATTGTTGGCTGTAAGGAAAATATCCGTTCCGGCTTCCACCGCAGCTTTGAGCAGGGATGGAGGAGAGCTGAAGGAGGGATAACCAGTGAATGGCTCTCCGGCAAAGGTGCTCTCCATATTGGCGACTGTAATATCTGCCTTGTTTAAAGTCTCTTTTAAGAATCTGAAACAACCTGTGTAATCATACCTCTCACCATTTACACCTGTTTCTGTCTTCTTTTTCTGAGCAATTTTTCTGGCAGATTCAATTTGTGAGGAGTGCTGCATGATATCGCCAATGAATATCATATTGAGAGTGTCTCTCTTACCGGGAAAAACACTTATCAGCATCAGGGGAATTGCCAGCAGAAATATTGTTTTCATCTAAATCACCAAATATACATTTATTTTTCTCTTTGTCCTAAATTACTTACTTTTGTGACACTTCTGGTTTAATCACTGTAATTCTATGAGGAGCACTATTCTACTTGCTTTTACCGCACTAATCTTCACCTTGTCCGGATGTGACATGGTGAGGTCAAAACTGGGCATGCCAGGTTCTGCAGAGCTTGAGACGGCCAGGAAAATCCGGGACAGCATTGAGAAATCAGTGGTTGTACCGGCAGACAGCATAAAATTTCCTTTAACTGACAGCACAAAATCCCCCTTAACCGACAGCACAAAATCCACTGAAGCAGAAAAATCCAAAAGTCCTGCAGAGAGCGGAGATTTATCTAAAGGGGCGTCATTACGATACCAGGTTATTGCCGGCAGCTTTAAGGATCATGAAAATGCTGCCAGAATGGGTGAAATTCTAAAAAAACTGGGGATAGAACCTGGTTATATAGATTTCCAAACAGGTTCCCGGATGGTGTCTGCCGGAGGTTATGCCACAATAGATGAGGCAAGGGAAGCTGTTAAGGCAATCCTTGAACGGGAGGGTGCACCCGGAGATCTCTGGATATACGATTCAAGAAAGAGATAAAAATATAATAATTAACAAATAAAATATGAAATCTACACCATTTACTCAGAAACACATTGAAATGGGAGCCAAAATGGTTCCCTTTGCAGGTTATAATATGCCAGTTGAATATACCGGTATAAATGAAGAACATAACCATGTCAGAGAGAAGGTAGGGGTATTTGATGTCTCACATATGGGTGAGATATGGGTGAAAGGTCCCTCTGCTCTTGCCTTTCTGCAATACACAACTTCAAACGATGTATCGGTACTGACTCCGGGAAAGATTCAGTACTCATGTTTCCCTAACGGAAAAGGGGGTATTGTTGATGATCTGCTGGTATATTGCGTAGATCAGGTTACATATCTTCTGGTAGTTAATGCATCCAATATTGATAAGGATTATGCCCATCTCTCTGCAATTGCTCCAAAATTCGGAATCACCCCCGGGAGAGAACTCTACAACGCATCTGATGAGATATGCCAGCTTGCTGTCCAGGGCCCTCTTGCACTCAGGGCAATGCAGAAAATATGCGACACAGATGTTGAGGGAATGGAATACTATACTTTTAAAAAGCTGACAATAGCAGGAATTAAAGATGCAATATTCTCAACCACAGGCTACACTGGATCAGGCGGATGTGAAATATATGTTGCCAACAAAGATGCAGACCGTCTGTGGAAGGCAGTGTTTGAGGCCGGTAAGGAGTTTGATATCAGACCTATAGGGCTTGGAGCCAGAGATACTCTCCGTCTGGAGATGGGTTTCTGTCTTTACGGCAATGATATAGATGACACAACCTCTCCCATAGAGGCCGGTCTGGGATGGATAACCAAATTCAGCGAAGCTAAGGGTGATTTCGTAGACAAGGTTTTGATGCAGGGGCAGAAAGAGAAAGGAGTTTCACGCAAACTCACCGGTTTTGAACTGGTGGACAAGGGTATTCCAAGACACGGTTATCCTGTGTGCGATGAGTCTGGTAATGAGATAGGAGTTGTTACATCAGGGACTATGGGCCCTGCTGTAAGAAAGGCCATAGGGATGGCCTATGTTACCCCTGCATTCTCAAAAGCCGGATCAGAGATATTCATTAAGGTAAGGGATAAACTGATTAAGGCTGTTGTAGTTAAGACTCCTTTCTATAAAAGATGAACGGTTTAAAAGATTATGTCTGGGCAGAGGGGCTCTCCTGTGCTGTTACTGTTTGTGATCTGGATGCAAACATTTTGTATCAGAATGCCAAAGCCAGAAAGACTTTCAGCTCTTACGGGGATCTGACCGGGAAAAATTTAAGGGATTGCCATACGCAAAGATCCTGGGAAATAATTACCGGTATGATCCGGAATGGGACATCAAACTCCTATACAATAGAAAAAAAAGGTGTAAAAAAACTGATCCATCAGACTCCCTGGTACTC
>JALNXR010000290.1 GCA_023230265.1 Bacteroidales bacterium
AGTGAACAATCCATTGGCACCAGGCAATAAGCCGTGTGTTGACTGACCGGAAGCTGACCATGACGGCTGGCCAGAGATATCATAGTATTCACTGATGGATCCGTCGCGGGCGATGGTGTGGGTGATGCGGCAGCAATCCCAGATATTAGAGGTGAAGGTGCCGTCGCTATAGTATGTGGCCATCCGATTGCCGGTAGCTGTTTCGTATTCGTTAAGCTCCCAGCTAAGTATGGTGTCGGCGGCAGGGTTGCCAGTGTATAGGCGGGTGGAGCGCTCTTTGGTGTGTCCGTAGTTAGCATCGAGGACCTCTGCTTCATAGTTGCTTTTCCCAACCATGCCTTCGGGACTGGCAGTGGTGCCGCTATATGTTGTGATGGAAAGCTCGGGTTCGTTGAGATCATAAATCCAGGTGGTCTTGGTTCCGTCAGGATTTTGTTGACTGAGCGGGCGGCCCCGCAGGATCAGCGCGTTCGCGGGATCATGGGATATGGAGGTAATAATCGTTTTTTGGTTGGCTGTATCGTTCATGGCTGAACCCTGCGACGCGGCGCGTATGGCGATGTGGGTGAGGGTCAGATTTGTTTGGGGCACCTGGCTTTGCCCACATTTCGGTATCGCAGACCGCACTCTTCTCAGAGCGAGGGCTAACTGATTCATTATTGATTTGAAATGCCGTTGCATAAAACTCTTACGATCCTTCTAGTTCGCTTGCCGCAAATCCGGTTAACGACGTATTTCTCTTGTCGCAAACAGGTCGCCATTTCGTTAATTACTTCAGGGATGACTTTTTGCGGCCTCTCCGCATATTACTTCCAAAATTATTCGTGTCTCAAATAACTTTTCTTCATTCTTATGTTTCATTTGCAGGTGCCTTCTTGACCTCACGGCACGGCTTATCAGATAAAGTTTTTGATCTCCACTCTAATGTAACTTTGTCCCATACTTCTTTTGCATACTCATTTGCTGCAATCACTCCTCCTCTCTTCATTCGATTGAAAAATTCACGAGATATTTCTTCTCGCTCTTTAATTGTAAAATCTTTAACCGATATCAATTGAACTAGCATATTTTCCGCCTGTAAAAGCTGATAACCCTCTGTTGTCGCACTGTAATTTATCAGCGGGATTAACCCTTCTTGACCAACAATTCGCCAATCAGGTTCCCGCTCTTTAGGTGGTTCATAACAAACGTTGAACGCCCGTCCATTATCAATGCTTGAATTTTCAAATGGAAATATTTTATAAATTATTTTCAGTGTTCCTGTTTCATAATCAATATAAACTAATTTTTTAAAAGTTACCACTGCGCAAAAATATCCGGAAACAAACACGGATGTTAAAGATATTATCCATATAATCGATTTTCTTCTCATAAGAAACACCCTGCTCTAGTCAATAAGATGTTGAAAATGCGCCTTTTAACCACAATTTATATAATGAATCAATGTTTCCAGACTTTGCACCATGCCGCCCTACATTCTCATATAGTTGGGCGATGCCTAAGCTTTCTTTCATTTCCGCAACGGGACCAAGCCATCCATAATCATCTTTTGTATTCAATTTGAAATGAGATAACTCATGAATAAAGAACGCTGCTTGTTCGTTTTTGGACTGCTTGAAGAATAACGGACAGAAATGCAAATCATCATCAAGTCCCCAGAAAACTGCAAGCGGCAATATATATGCTATTTTGTTCTCCTTGCATTTACATTCACATTCAACACCATATGAATTATTGTTTATGGCATTTTTTAGCGTTTCCAATTTGATTTTCAGGGTTGAACTGAAACTATCAAAAACTCGCCAATTTAGTAAAGCTCTTTGAGAGCTACTATGGTTTTCAATGTATGTTAAAAAGTACTGGCCGGAGGCAACGTCAGTTAGGTAGGTGTTCCAGTTGTTGATATGTGCAATAACGGTTGACTCTGCTGCCCTCAAATCTTTTTGTTGTTTCGCTGTACAATTATGTTGATGTTTCCATAACCCATATTTATCAATGGCATTTACAGCATTATTATCAATAAATCTAACCTCATTTAGACCGCCCTTAATCCCGATTGGGTCTCGCGAGAGCCACAAGCAAAGGATCGGTTCATAATATCTCCGCTGATAAACAACAAAGCCAGTGTCGGGGTCAAATGGCTTGGTACTGAACCAATATGTAAACTGATCTTTCATTGAACCAGATAGTTTTGTTTCACCAAAAGCATTGTGTTCACCATGCGCGACTGTTGCTCCGATGCTATCAATGTATTCCGTCACATTGCCGTTGGCATCACCAACAGCGAAATACGTGTTGGTTTCGGAACTTAAAACTTTTGTGTCGCTTAGTAACCCTCCAACACCACCGGCTCCTTGGAGAGTGCCGGACAAATCCAAGCCCCATGTATAATATGAAACATTAGTTGCGGAGTTTACGTGATCGATGGTTATCTCTGCGATGATGTTCCAGCCGTCCCAGACATATTTGCGAGTTTCAACGGGGTTCCAAGTTCCGGGATCGGCTTGTGGATTCATGGGGTAGCCAACCTCACGTCCTGAAAGTTGTTTCTTGACCTTCTCAACACGCATATTTTTATAGTTGTATCCGTACTCAAACATGCATGCGCCGTTGGTGGTGTCCCAGTAATCTGGCTTTGAGAAGATGAGGCGGTTTTCGCCGTCATAGGTGTGATGCCACTTCTGCCCGTCCCATGTCATGTTGCCGTCGGAGTCGTGAGTAATAGCCAGCGCAGAGCCGCCAGAACTCACAGAGGTGTATTGATTGAGATTATTGGCGGTATACGAATTTGTGACTGACAACTGGTCACTGTCAACTGTAGACTGTTCACGGTTTCCTATGTCATCATAGACAATGCTGTGTTCATCCGAGTTCATCACGGCGTTGGTTACCTCATCGCGGATATTATAATCAAATGTGTTTGTTACAGTCGAGGAGTTATAGTTGTCGATGCGCTTAGTGCGCTTGCCGGTTGAATCATTGGAGTAGTTGAAGGACGAAACCACTGAAAAGCTCCATGAGTTTGTGATAGAAGAGATAAGGTTTCGATATGGCTCATAACTTCTGGAAACGGATAGATTGGTTGTGCCCGAGGAAGAGACGATGTAGCCAGAAACGAGCTGTGTTCCAGGCAGGTAGCT
>JALNXR010000292.1 GCA_023230265.1 Bacteroidales bacterium
TTGCACGCTTTTTAACGATAAAGCTGCCAAAACCACGAAGATATACATTCTTATTCTTCGCAAGTGAGTCTTTCACGCTATCCATGAAGCTTTCTACAACATTCTGAACAGCAATCTTTTCCATTCCAGTTGCTTTTGCAACTTCATTAACGATGTCTGCTTTTGTCATAATAATAAAATATTTAAAGGGTTAGTCAATTTTTTGGACGAACAAAAATAGTATTAAATAATTGATAAATCAAAACATTACAACATATTTTTTTATCGGTAAACATTTGTAGGTTGAATTAGGTTAATATTTTTTATATTTGATTATGAAAAGATCTCTGCTTCCGCTCATCATATTTTTACTTACCGGGTCCTTTTGGAACCCTCTTTTTTCACAAGATAATACCTGTATTTCAACTATTTATCTTACCGGCCACAGAACCACCAAGGATCATGTGATTCTGAGGGAATTACCTTTTAAACAAGGAGATAGTATAAAAGTTCAAAATCTTGAAAAAATTTTGACTGAGGCAAAAAATAATCTGATAAATCTCTCTCTCTTCAATTTTGTATATGTAAATCCCCTCCCCGACCCTGTAGACCCGCACTCTACCTGTATCAGGATAACTCTTGAGGAGAGATGGTTTGTATGGCCTCTCTTCAGCCTGGTCTTTGAAGAGAGGAATTTAAGCAGCTGGCTCGATAGGTGGGATTTTGGCAGGATATCGGTTGAGGGGGGACTGAGTGCATACAATATCTGGGGATTGAATCACAAAATGGCTTTAAGCTATAAATTCGGCTTTAGAAGAGGTTTTAAATTCATTTATGACAATATAGCACCCGGTCCCGGAGGAAAACATATTCTTGGACTTGAGGTCAATATTCAGAACCTGGGTACAGAAAATTACTCTACCTTAAACAACAAACCCCTGTACGGATCCACATTCAGTGACATTTTAAAAAGAAAAGAGTTTAAGGCAAAATATTATTACAGACCCACATTAAGGAGAACTCACCTGTTGTCAATAACCTATGAGTACTGCAGAATCTCAGACAGTCTCCTGCTGTTCAACAGGGAATACTGGGGAGGAGAGGATACATTAAGAAAGGGATTCCTTATAGATTACAGCTACACCAGCGACCAGAGGGACAATTATCAGTATCCACTCAGAGGCTATATGCTCAACGGAGAGTTAAAAGGCTATAAAGGGATTAACAACTATGTCAGTTATGCACAGATAACGGGAAGGGCACAGTATTTTCTGCCTCTGGGAAAAAGGTGGTATCTGGCTACGGCTTTGACTGCCGGAATATCTGCCACAAACACTCAGGGATATATCTACAACAGGGCAATCGGTTACAAGTATGCCTCTATGAGAGGATATGAGTATTATGTTATTGACGGTCAGCACTATTTTGTATTTAATCCCACTCTCAGATATCAGATACTGCCTACGAAAATAATTAACCTCCATCTTTTCCCTTTTCTCAAAAAGTTCAACAAAATGCATCTCACAATATATGGTAAGAGTTATTTTGACACCGGTTATGCATACCATCCAAATCCAGCTCCCGGCAACACATTGGCAAACAATTTTATATACAGCGGAGGGCTGGGAATTGACCTGGTAACATATTACGATATAAACCTTTCTCTGGATTATTCGTTTAATCAGCTGGGGGATTCAGGTTTTTTCTTTTCCATTAAGAGCCTGATTTTTTAGATTATCAAAGCTTGGCACAGAGATTGACTATAATTTAAATACTACATGATCCGGCAAATAAGCTGAATCAAATGACAATTTGACACAAATGAGTTTAAAAATTAACGACATATTTTTACAGCACTCAACATCCGATGAGGTGAATATTATTCCGGTAATGAATCTGGAGAGCTCACAGGAGCTGGACGAATCGGAATTACCGGAGACTTTGCCGGTCATAGCACTCAGAAATGCCGTTCTCTTTCCGGAGACAATCATACCCATTACGGTTGGCAGGGAGAAATCAGTAAAACTGGTGAGGGAGGTTTATTCCAAGACGAGAATTATGGGGGCTGTATCACAGAAAAATGCAAAGCAGGATAATCCTCAGGCATCTGATCTTTATGATATAGGCACTCTTGCCAGGATAATCAAGATTGTAGAGATGCCGGACGGAGGCATAACAATCATTCTACAGGGACTCAGGAGATTCAGTGTCCTGGATGTTGTTTCCACGGAGCCCTATTTTATTGCTTCTGTAAAATATCTGGAAGATGATTACGGCAAAAGGGGGGTAAAGGATCTGGATGCCATTACCGGTTCCATAAAGGATGCAGCGCTTCATATTATCAAACTCTCTCCCCACCTCCCCCAGGAGGCATCCTTTGCAATCCGTAACATAGAGGGGAACTCTTTTCTTATCAACTTTATAGCTTCAAGCATAGAACTTGACAACCCCATGGAGAAGATTGCCCTTTTAAGAGAGGGCAAGCTGAGAATAAGGGCTTTAAAACTGCTTGAGATGCTCAACAAACAGATTGACCTGCTAAAGATAAAGGATGACATACAGCAAAAGGTGAGATCTGAGATAGACCAGCAGCAGAGAGAGTATTATCTGAGTAATCAGCTAAAGACAATACAGGAGGAGCTGGGAATAAACAACAATGTGCAGGAGTTTAAGGAGCTGAGAGAACAGGCTGCATTAAAACAATGGTCTGCAGCTGTTGCAGAGACTTTTGAGAAGGAGGTTCAGAAACTGGAACGCACTAATCCAAACTCTCCCGACTATAATATTCAGTTCTCCTATGTCAAGTTCCTGGTAGAGCTCCCCTGGGAGGAGACCACCGAGGACAACCTGGACCTCAATCATGCCCAGAAAGTTCTGGACAGGGACCATTACGGTCTGGAGACTGTTAAGGAGAGAATTATCGAACATCTGGCCGTTCTAAAGCTCAAAGGAGATATGAAATCCCCTATATTGTGCCTGTACGGCCCTCCGGGTGTGGGAAAAACATCTCTGGGAAAATCCATTGCAAAGTCTCTTGGAAGAAATTACTGCAGAATCTCTCTCGGAGGGCTGCACGACGAATCTGAGATCCGGGGACACAGAAGGACCTATATCGGGGCAATGCCGGGCAGGATTATCAA
>JALNXR010000042.1 GCA_023230265.1 Bacteroidales bacterium
GTTCTCTCACCTCTTTCACCCTCCGGTCTGTTGCCGTAAGATCTGCCTGCACCTGCCTCTCTTGCAGGTCTCCCTGATCTGTCTGATCTCCCCGGTCTTTCTGTCCTCTCACCTCTCTCTGACCTCTCGTATCTCCGGGATCTTTCACCTTCCGGTCTGCTGCCGTAAGATCTGCCTTCACCTGCCCCTCTTGCAGGTCTCCCTGATCTGTCTGATCTGTCTGATCTGTCTGATCTGTCTGATCTGTCTGTCCTCTCACCTCTCTCTGACCTCTCGTATCTCTGTGGTCTTTCACCTTCCGGTCTGTTGCCGTAGCTTCTTCCTGTACCAGATCTCCTGTCAGTTCTCTCACCTCTTTCACCCTCCGGTCTGATTCTGTTGGGTCTGCCTGCACCAGCTCCTCTTACTGGTCTCCCGGATCTGTCCGGCCTGTCTCTTCTTTCAGATTTATCTGACATGTAAGGTTTTGCAGCCCTTTCTGAACTGTTTGTCCTTTCCGGTCTTTCTGACCTACCGGCTCTGTAAGGTCTTTCCGGTCTTTCTGTTCTGCCGCCTTCTGATCTCCTTCCGTAGCCTCTTTCTGCACCCGGTCTCCTCTCAGATCTCTCACCTCTTTCATCTGCAGATCTGTTGCTAAAGGTTCGTTTTGGTCTCTCATCTCCACTCTCCGGATTATTTTGTCTGCGTTTAGCTGGTCCGGATTTTCTCGCGGTCCTCTTTTCATCCGACTGCCTGCCATCCCGGCGGGAGTCGTTCTTTTGTCTGTAATTTGTCATTAATGATTTATTCGCCGGCAAAGTTATGTGAATAAGAGATATTTTCCTATTTTTACAACCAATATTTATCTCTTTTGTGACCCTTTATAAAAGGTTATGTATTTGAGTAAAGTCTTTAATAAACTGGGATTTACTCCTTTGTTAAGGGAGAACTTCCATGTTGCTGTTAACTCCATAAAAACAACCAGGCTCCGCTCTGTTCTTACAATACTTATTATTGCTATCGGTATTACATCACTTATCGGGATACTCACTGCCACTGACTCCATAAAAGTACTTTTAAAAGAAAATTTTGGAAAGATGGGGGCGAATTCATTTACGATTAGATCCCAGTTTTCTGATACACGCACTTCTGCAAGAAGATCCAGAATCATAAACAACAGAAATATAACTATTAGTCAGGCACTTGATTTTAAAGAGAATTATAGGATTCCTTCAATAACCACCATTTATGCAAATGCATTGAACAATGCCACTGTAAGATATGGTTCTGCCAGGAGCAATCCCACAATCACAGTCAGAGCTGTGGACGAAAACTACATTGGATATGTGGGTGCAAGGATTAATAAGGGAAGAAGCCTTAACAACAGGGATCTTGAGGCTGCCTCTTTCTCCGCTGTAATAGGATCAGCTATTGTTAAAGCACTCTTTAAGGGAACGGATCCGGTGGGTAAAGTCATAACTGTGGGAGGGGTAAGGTACGAGGTTATCGGGACAATAACTGAGCAGGGGAGCACTTTTGGCGGGAGTGCGGATAATCAGATCTGGATTCCCCTGTCGAACGGAAGAAACACATTTTTAAACGACGGCACTTTTTATGTCATCGGTATTGTCCCGGATGAGGGGATAAAACAGGAGAAGGCAATGGATGCGGCAGAACAGCTCTTCAGGTCGGTCAGAAGGCTTAATCCGGTGGATATTTCTGACTTCAGACTTACCAGATCGGATGCTATGATGGAGGATATTATGAAGATAATGTCCTATGTGACAATTGCAGCATTTGTTATCGGAGCGATTACCCTGCTGGGAGCTGCTGTCGGCCTTATGAATATCATGCTGGTGTCTGTAAAGGAGAGGACCAGGGAGATAGGTACAAGAAAGGCAATGGGTGCAAACTCCCGCACAATTAGACAACAGTTTCTTTTTGAATCGGTTGTAATAGGTCAGATAGGAGGTCTGTTGGGAATAGTTCTGGGAATAATTGCCGGGAATATAACTGCTGCAATAATGAAGAGTCCATTTGTTATTCCCTGGCTATGGATGTTTTGCGGAGTTCTGGTCTGCCTTGTTGTAAGTATCGCATCAGGATATATCCCGGCTGTAAGAGCTTCTAAACTTGATCCGATCGAGGCGTTGAGATACGAATAATTATTTTAGCTTAAAGATATATGTTATTGTTCCCTCCTGAACTGCAGGAGCAGATGAGCTTAGGTTGAATTTTGCCTTTAGTGCGGCTTTTCTGGCTGCATCCCATAAAGTTTTGTCCTGTACAGTGGTTCCGGTGGCTCCGGGTGTTGCGTTAATTACAGCCCCGTATTGATCCACTGATATTTTTACAACAACTTTTCCGGCTTTGTTAACAGTATAATCTGGTTCCGGGAGAGTGCCCATTACAGTTCTGCCTGCCAGTCTTGCAGAAGGTTCTCCCTCTGTACTGCCAGTTTTTGTGTTCCCATCAGGATGCCCGGCTGAGAGATCCTCACTGATCCTCTTTGCTACCTGTGGTGCTGTAGAGTCACTGTTTGAGGAACTTGGAAAGAGAGCCCTTTTGTCTATCGGTTTAGGCCTTGGAGCTTCATATTGTTCAACATCGCCAAAATCTCCGGTAGTAGCCTCACTGCCTTTGTTAGCTTTACTTCCTGTAATGGCAGATTGAGATTGTTGGACCAGCCGTATTTCTTTTTCCGGATCAGGTTTTTCTGTCCTGGGTTCGATGCCTGCCTGAACTCTTACTGGTTTTGGAGGCTCCATATCGAACTGAATCTCAATTCCGAGTTCCTGTGGAGGGGGGTAAACCGTTCTGAATCCCGTAGAAAACAGAAGTAACAGCGAGAACAGATGGACTGTGGCAGCCATTGCTGCACCGATAACATGAGCTCTCTTCTCCTCCTTAGTCTTCTTTATGGGAAATCTGGTCATAATCTATTCGGGAGCCGTTGCGAGTATTATCCGGTATTGGTTTCTTTTAGCGATATTCATAACATTGACAACCTGCTCCATGGGAACTGTTCTGTCTACATGCAGTGAGATAGTGGGATCCTCTGTGTCCATAAGCTGCTGCTGTACCAGTGGCTCTATCTCTGATAGAGGAACAGGGGTTACATTTCCGTTAATATGATAAGAGAAGGTGTTGGATTGCAGGTAGTGCTTAATGGAGATGCTAACTTCCGGTTTTGAGGAGACCTGATTGCTGCTTTTGGGTAAAAGCAACTTTAATGCATTGGGGTTGACCAGTGTTGATGTTATAAGAAAGAATATCAGCAAAAGAAATATTATGTCAGTCATAGACGACATACTAAAAGAAGGTTCAACTTTTGCCCTGCGTTTAAAAGCCATATTTTCTATTTATTTGCAGGTTCGTGTAGTAAATCCATAAATTCGATTGTGTAGGTCTCCATCTTGTAGACAATATCATCAATCTTTGAAACCAGGTAGTTGTATCCGAAGTAGGCCATAATACCTACAATCAGACCTGCCACAGTTGTTACCATGGCAGTGTATATGCCTCCGGAGAGAAGGGTGATGTCCACATTGTTACCTGCTTGTGACATATTGTAGAAGGCCTGGATCATTCCGATAACGGTTCCGAGAAATCCAATCATTGGTGCACCTCCTGCGATAGTGGCCAGGAAAGCCAGGTTTTTCTCCAGCCTTGCAATTTCCACATTTCCCGTATTTTCAACAGCGGCCTGAATATCAGCAAGAGGCCTCCCGATCCTCTCAATCCCCTTTTCTATCAGACGGGCAATAGGGGTTTCGTGAGATTGACACATATTGACAGCAGCTTTGATTTTTCCTTCGTGGACATAGTCGTGAATATTTCTCATAAAGTTTTCATCGACCTTTGAAGCTTTTCTTATAGCCCACCACCTCTCACCAAAAAGATATACTGTTAATATTGATAGAATAAAGAGAGGAATCATCAGCCAACCGCCTTTAAAAGCCATCTCGATGAGTGAAAAGGATAATTCCTCCTGTATAGGTGTAACCATTTGTGTTGCAGTCTCTGCGGCCTCCTGGCCAACTGCTGTGATAATGTGGAAGATCATACTGTTTCTGTTATTTCAATAAATAAATAATCACAAAATTAAAATAATTCCCCCATCCTGAAAACAGAGGATTACGATTATTGTCACAAATAATAAGCAAAATTTATGCCCGCCCACAAAATCAGCCCATAAACAGAGAAAAAAAAGCCCCGCTTTTTGACGGGACATTTTTTAAATGACGGAGATTACCGTTAAAGTGTCTGATCTTCGACTGCAGCTTCTGGTGCATTCTTTTTTACTGAGGCTATTCCATTCTCGCAGGAGGCCTTGGTCTCATACATTTCACTTGAACCGATGACCTGGCCGTTGGTTGCCTTTAGATTAAAAAAGAACTTCCCGTTGGCAGCAATTTTAAATTCAAATTTTGTGTCATCAAGTGCATTTCTTTTGACAGATTCAACACCGGATTCACAACTTGCTTTTTTTGCATAGCCCTGGCTGCTAAGAATTACTTGTCCGTTTGTAGCTTTCAGGTTAAACTGATATTCTCCGTTTTTTCTCTGTGTAATTACGAATTTTCCCATAAAATGTTATTTATAGTTTTTAAAAAAGGGGTTGTAACAAATATAAGAAAAACAAGGTGATAAAACAATTTTTTCCAAATAAATTTGTTGTTTTCAATTTTGTTATACATTTGCAATTATAAATCTGATATCTGACAATTTTATGTCGTCAAAAGAGAAGAGAATAAAATGTGGAAAAGCTGCCGGGATTTCTGTCTTTGGCAACCTTTCCCCTGTTTTCTCTGTTGACAGGATATCTCAACTATCTCTAGGTCTGGCTCAGCTAGTGGTCTGCGGAATTATTTCTTCAGTCATTATTTCTATCGTCATTATCAGCCCGGTTTAGGATCCAGTTTATAGCGTAAATTTTTTATCACCCGCTTTGACAGGATCCTGTGGAAGCGGGTTGTTCGTATTTTATAATATTTGAAATAATGATGCAATGGACAAATTTAAATTAAGAAGTGAACAGACAACAAAAGGGAGAAAAATGGCGGGGGCCAGAGCTCTCTGGCGTGCAAACGGAATGGAAGAAAAACATTTTGGGAATCCTTTGATAGCTATTGTGAACTCTTTTACACAGTTTGTCCCCGGACATTCACATCTCCATAATGCCGGACAATTAATCAAATCTGTCATTGAAAAGGAGGGATGTTTTGCCGCTGAGTTCAATACCATTGCCATTGATGACGGGATAGCAATGGGGCATGATGGTATGCTCTACTCCCTGCCTTCGAGGGATCTGATTGCCGACAGTGTTGAGTATATGTGCAATGCACATAAGGTGGATGCAATGATTTGCATTTCTAACTGTGACAAAATCACTCCCGGTATGCTGATGGCAGCCATGAGACTTAATATACCAGCTGTGTTTGTTTCAGGAGGTGCGATGGAAGCTGGAAGAATAGAGGGAGAGGAGTGTGATCTGGTTGATATAATGGTTAAGGCTGCAGACAATGACTTTCCTCCGGAGGAGTTGACAAAATTGGAGAGAGAGGGATGTCCCACATGTGGTTGCTGTTCAGGAATGTTTACCGCTAACTCGATGAACTGCCTGACAGAGGCCCTGGGTTTTGCTCTTCCTGGTAACGGGACAGTCATTGCAACCCATCTTGAAAGAAAAAAGCTGATAGAGGATTCAGCAAGGCTGATTGTAAAAATAACCATGGATTATTACAGGAATGGAAACTTATCTGTACTTCCCCGCTCTGTTGCTGTAAAAGATGCTTTTTTAAATGCGATGTCGCTTGATATTGCTATGGGTGGTTCCACAAATACCGTTCTTCACCTTCTGGCTGTGGCGAATGAGGGTGGAGTTGATTTTTCAATGAAGGAAATTGACAGTTTGTCCCGCCGCATTCCGGTTCTTTGTAAAGTCTCTCCCAACGGAAAATATCATATTCAGGATGTAAACAGGGCAGGTGGTGTAATGAGAATATTAGGAGAACTCAGAAGAGGAGGATTGCTCAATACCAATGTCCACAGGGTTGATGCCAATACACTGGAAGAGATTATACTCTCCTGTGATATAAAGGGTAAAGAACTATCTGATTTAATTTCAAAGCGATACCTTGCAGCTCCTGGTTTCTTTAAAAACCTGACGATAGCTTCTCAGTCAAATTATTATCAAAAATATGACCTGGATGAGAGTAATGGCTGCACAAGAGATATTCCACATGCATACATGAATGAGGGAGGACTTGCGGTTCTTTTCGGTAATCTGGCCCCTGACGGTTGCATTGTCAAGAGCGCTGGAGTTGATTCCTCTCTTTTTAAATTCAGAGGCAGGGCGGTGGTTTTTGAATCCCAGGAAGAGGCTTCTACTGGAATATTGAATGGTATAGTGAAAAGGGGAGATGTGGTAGTTATCCGTTACGAAGGTCCTAGGGGTGGACCCGGTATGCAGGAGATGCTCTATCCAACATCTTACCTGAAGTCGGTAAAGCTGGAAAAACACTGTGCCCTGATTACTGACGGACGATTTTCAGGAGGGACATCGGGACTTTCAGTGGGGCACATCTCCCCTGAAGCGGCTGCGGGAGGGAATATTGCTCTGGTAGAAAACGGGGATTATATTCTGATAGATATCCCGCAAAGGAAAATTGAAATTGAAGTGAGTACACAGGAGCTGGCAAAAAGAAGAGAAGAAATGGCTTTAAAATGTGAAAAAGCCTTTAAACCAGTAAGCAGAAACAGAAACATTTCCGGCTCTCTTAAGGTATATGCAATGCATGTTTCCTCGGCAGACAAGGGTGCGATAAGAAATATCTGATTAACACAAATATCTTAAAATAAAAGGAGTTGATATGAAAACGGAGAAGATTAACGGAGCAGAAGCATTGTTGAAATCTCTTGTAAATGAGGGAGTGGAAATAATTTTCGGTTACCCCGGGGGCTCAATAATGCCTTTTTACGATGAGTTATACAACTATGGAGATAGAATCAGGCATATTTTGGTCAGGCACGAACAGGGTGCTGTTCATGCTGCCGAAGGTTATGCAAGAGCAACCGGCAGGGTTGGGGTTTGTGTGGCTACATCCGGTCCGGGAGCTACAAACCTGATAACCGGTCTTGCAGATGCTCTTATGGATTCCACTCCTGTTGTCTGCATCACTGCTCAGGTTATTTCAAGCAAGCTGGGTACAAATTATTTTCAGGAAGCCGATACAATAGGGATTACTATTCCTGTTACAAAGTGGAATTATCAGATTACCAATGCCAGCGAAATTTCAGGAGTTATTGCCAAAGCCTTTTATGTAGCCCGTTCGGGGAGACCCGGACCGGTTCTGATCAGTCTTACAAGAGATGCACAGGTTGAGATGACAGAGTACAGGTATGAACAATATATCCCGCCGGTTCAAAAATTTAACGAAGATGCTGAACATAATGAATGGCTCTGTCAGGATGTTGCCGGAATGATAAACGGAGCTGAAAAACCGCTGATAATTGTAGGACAGGGTGTGATAATCTCAGGGGCTGAAAACCAGGTTCTTAAAATTGCTGAGTCCGGAAATATCCCTGTAATCTCAACACTTATGGGCCTTTCTGCTTTTCCCACAACTCACAGGCTATTTGCAGGATTTGCAGGAATGCATGGAAACATTGCCCCGAATCTCATGACTCAACAGAGTGATCTTATTCTTGCCGTTGGCATGAGATTTAGCGACAGAGTCACAGGGGATGTTTCAAAATATGCTCCAAAGGCAAAGATAATTCACATTGATATTGACGACTCGGAATTCAACAAGACTGTCAGGAGCCATGTTTCCATAAAGGGAGATGCCTCAAGGGTTTTGAAGTCAATTTCCCCTGGGGTGAAATACAGGGAGAGGCCTCAGTGGTGGAGTTTTATCGATGATAAAAGGATGATTGAAAAAGAGAGAATAATATCCAGGGATCTTACTCCGGTCAGGGGAACCAAAAATATCTCAATGGCTATGGCTGTAGATGCCTTGGCAAGGATAGGGGGTGGCGAACCTGTAGTAGTTACCGATGTCGGACAAAATCAGATGTTCTCTGCGAGGTATTCTAAATTCAACAAGACAAGGAGCATGATCACCTCCGGAGGACTCGGTACAATGGGATTCGGCCTTCCGGCCGGAATAGGGGCAAAGCTTGGTGTCCCGGACAGGCAGGTTGTTGTGATAACAGGAGATGGCGGTTTCCAAATGTCATTGCAGGAGCTGGGCACAATAATGCAATCAGGTATTGATGTTAAAATAATGATTCTGAATAACTCATTCCTTGGTATGGTAAGACAGTGGCAGGAGCTCTTTTTTGAGGGGAGATACTCGTTTACAAGCATGGACAATCCTGACTTTATGAAAATTGCCTCTGCTTATAATATTAAATGTGCCCGTATTGAAAGGGCAGAAGATCTTGATAGTAAGGTAAAAGAGATGCTGGATTGTAAAGAGTCTTTTTTACTTGAAGTAGTTGTGGATAAGAGAGAAAATGTCTTTCCTATGGTTCCTTCGGGGGCTCCTTTAGATAACATAATATTAAAATAACTATAAAAAGGTTTTGATCATGAAAAAAGAGTACATCTTAGAAGCGTTAATAGACAACCAGATATCGGTGTTGAACAGAATCACCTCTGCCTATATGAAAAGACAGATTAGTATTGAAAGTCTTAAGTTGTCAAAATCTTATGTCAAAGGTGTAAAAAAGGTTGTAATCTCCTCTCATACAACAGAAGAGGTTATCGGGCATATCGTCAGACAACTAAATAACCTTGAAGATCTCCATAAGGTGGATTATTATCTGCCAAAACGGAACAATCACAAGAACACTACTGATAAAACAGGGTATTAATACAACATTATACAATATTTAAAACAAAACAATAAATTCAAAAACTATTTTAAAATGGCAAAAATTAATTTTGGCGGAGTTACAGAAAATGTAGTGACCCGCAATGAATTCCCTCTGGAAAAAGCACAACAGGTACTCAAAAACGAAACAATGGCTGTCCTGGGTTACGGGATCCAGGGGCCGGGACAAGCATTAAACCTAAAGGATAACGGATTCAATGTGATTGTAGGCCAAAGGAAAGGATCAAAATCCTGGGAAAAAGCTTTGTCTGACGGCTGGTGTCCCGGTGTTGATCTTTTTGAGATTGAAGAGGCTTGTCACATGGGTACGATAATTCAGTATCTGCTCTCAGATGCCGGTCAGATAAGTTTGTGGCCGACAGTAAAAAAACACTTGACAGCAGGTAAGGCTCTCTGTTTTTCTCATGGATTCGGGATCACATATAATGATCAGACAGGAATAATTCCTCCTCAGGATGTAGATGTTATCATGATAGCACCCAAAGGTTCGGGAACCTCACTCAGGAGTCTTTTCCTTGAAAAGAGGGGATTGAATTCAAGTTATGCAATTTACAGGGATGCTACCGGAAGAGCATTTGAAAGGACCATAGCACTTGGAGTCGGTATAGGATCAGGTTATCTGTTTGAGACCACATTTAAAAAAGAGGTCTATTCCGATCTGACAGGTGAAAGAGGCACCCTTATGGGAGCCATCCAGGGAATTTTTGCTGCTCAGTATCAGGTATTGCGTTCAAAAGGCCATTCTCCTTCAGAAGCATATAATGAAACGGTTGAGGAGTTGACCCAGAGTCTGATGCCACTGGTGGCAGAGAGGGGAATGGATTGGATGTATGCTAACTGTTCAACTACCGCCCAGAGAGGAGCTTTAGACTGGTGGAAAAGTTTCAGGGATGCCACGCTGCCTGTTTTTGAGAAACTCTATGACCAGGTTGCCTGTGGGAATGAAGCGCGGATTGCCATTGAATCTAACAGCAAAAAGGATTACAGAGAAAGACTTGAATCGGAGCTTGCAGAATTAAGAGAGAGCGAGATGTGGAGAACCGGAGAAGCAGTAAGATCGCTCCGTCCGGAGAGGAACAGTTGATAGTGTCGTATAGATTATAGAGAGTAATATAGAAAAATTATGTCATATTTTCCGGCACTAAAAGATATTTCTCAGGCAAGACTGGCGCTTAACGGAGATGTCTGTCAGACACCTCTGACACAGAACGCAGTCTTGTCAGTGAAATTCGGGGCGAATGTTCTCCTAAAGAGGGAGGACCTTCAGATAGTACGCTCTTATAAGATCAGAGGAGCTCTTAATAAAATAAAAAGTCTGTCAAAAGAGCAGATGAAAAGAGGTGTTGTCTGTGCAAGCGCGGGCAATCATGCCCAGGGAGTTGCTTTTTCCTGCAATAAACTTGGCATTAAAGGATCAATTTATATGCCTGTTACCACTCCTAAACAGAAAATTCAGCAGGTCAGAATGTTCGGAAAGGAGTTTGTGGAAGTTGTTCTTACAGGGGATACATTTGATGATGCAAATAAAGAGGCTGTAAAATATTGTGAAGAAAACAAAAAAGTTTTCATCCATCCATTTGATGATCCCAGGATAATTGAAGGGCAGGGTACAATAGGAATTGAAATAATGCAACAATCTCAGGTTCCGGTTGATTACCTTTTTATTCCGGTCGGTGGCGGAGGCCTGGCTTCCGGGCTTGGAGCCTACTTTAAACAGATAAGCCCTGACACAAAAATTATCGGAGTGGAACCTTCCGGTGCAGCTAGTATGGCTTATGCTCTCAGGCAGGGAAAGACGGTTGCACTTGACAGGATAGACAGCTTCATTGATGGGGCCGCTGTTAAAAAGGCAGGGGAACTGACTTTTGAAATATGCAAAAAAGTCCTGGATGATATAATATCTGTACAGGAAGGTGCTGTGTGTTCAACAATCCTGAACCTCTACAATCTTAATGCAATTGTGGCGGAACCTGCCGGTGCCCTTTCTATCGCTGCACTGGATTGTTATGCCGATAAAATCAGAGGGAAAAATGTGGTATGCATTGTCAGCGGAAGCAATAATGATATTACAAGAATGGAGGAGATAAGAGAAAGATCTCTTTTGTACGAAGGCCTTAAACATTATTTTATTGTCAGATTCCCTCAGCGCTCGGGCGCATTGCTCTCCTTTATCAGAGATGTATTGGGGCCGGGTGATGACATTACCTATTTTTCCTATTCAAAGAAGACAAACAGGGAGCAGGGGCCTGCTGTACTGGGGATTGAGCTTGCAGAGAAATCTGATTTTGAACCTCTGCTCTCCAGACTGAATGAGAAAAATATTAAATATGAATACCTTAATGATAAACCGGATCTTTTTAGCTTTTTAATTTTATAACTATGAATTCAACAGATTGGTCAAAACTTGCCTTTTCTTATCAAAAGACAAACACAATAATTTTATCAACATACAGGGATGGGATATGGTCTCCTCTTGAAAGCAGAATGGATGACAATATTTCTGTAAGTGCTTTATCCGGGTCCCTGCACTATGGAGTTCAGGCTTTTGAAGGTTTAAAAGCTTTTCGTGGAGTTGATGGAAAAGTAAGATTGTTCCGCCCTCTGGAAAATGCCAGGAGACTCAGAAGATCTGCGGATTTTCTCGGAATTGCCTCACCCCGGGAAGATCTTTTTCTGGAAGCCTGCCTGAGAGCAGTGAGTGAGAATATCGAATATTTGCCTCCGTATGAATTCAGGGCATCTTTGTATATCAGACCATTCCTGATAGGAGTGGGGCCTCAGATTGATCTTGTCAGTTCAAAAGAGGTGATGTTCATTGTGGCTGTGATACCGGTGGGATCATTTGCCGGAAGTATTTCCAAGCCGGTAAAAGCCCTGTTGGCAAGGGATCATGACAGGGCAGCTCCTATGGGAACAGGCAGTTATAAAATCGGCGGGAATTATGCTGCAGCAATGCTCTCCTGTATGAAAGCCAAAAAGGAGGGATACTCAGCCGT
>JALNXR010000293.1 GCA_023230265.1 Bacteroidales bacterium
TGTTGTGCTTTATAATGTCCCCGGCCGCACCGGTTTGAATATGACGGCTGAGACAACCCTTAAACTGGCTGAAACAGTGAATATTGTGGCAGTGAAAGAGGCCTCTGGCAATATGGATCAGGTGTTTGAAATCATCAGGAACAGTCCTGAAGGTTTTGTGACTCTGTCCGGAAATGATGACAATACTTTTGAAATGATGTCAGCCGGGGGTGCAGGAGTGATAAGTGTGGCATCCAATATCGCCCCTGAGTTGCTTGTGAGACTCACAAGACTGCTCGAAGAGAAAAGGTTTGACCAGGCCGGTGATCTCAACAGAAGGTTAATGCCTCTTTTTAAAAATTGTTTTGTAGAGAGCAATCCTATCCCTGTAAAGGGAGGTTTGTATTGTATGGGATTAATTTCCAACGTACTCAGGTTACCACTAACTGCTGCTTTGCCCCAGACTCTGGATATTATGAAAAGTACAATAGAGAATCTAAAGACTATCTGATAATGAATAATATCATGATGACAAGAGATAACCTCAGGAATGAATACGAAAGAATCACCCCGGATTCTTCTGATTCAGAGAGGCTGGATCTCTTTTTAAAAGTCAGGGAATCATTGGAGAGAGGTGTTATAAGAGTGGCCGAAAAGTGTCATGAGGGATGGAGGGTGAACAGCTGGATTAAAACGGTGATTCTATGGGGTTTTAAATATGGAAAGATCACTGAGGTTCCCTCCTCAGGCTGGAGTTTTTTCGACAAGGATAGTTTTCCTGTGCTCAAAATTGATCCGGATAAAAATATCCGTCTGGTCCCCGGCGGCTCTTCTGTAAGATCAGGTGCCTATGTGGCTCCCGGTACGGTGATTATGCCTCCATCCTATGTAAACACCGGTGCTTATGTAGACTCAGGAACAATGATCGATTCCCATGCACTTGTTGGATCCTGCGCCCAGATAGGCAAGAGGGTTCACATCTCTGCAGCCACACAGATTGGCGGAGTGTTGGAGCCTGCCGGTGCCATGCCCGTGATTATTGAGGATGACGTATTTGTAGGAGGGAATTGCGGAATCTATGAGGGATGTATTGTAAGTGAGCGGGCAGTGATAGGTACGGGTGTGATTATCAACGCCTCTACACCTGTTTTTGACAATACAACCGGTGAGTTTATAAAGAGTTCCAAAGGCACTCCTCTTACAATTCCGCAGGGTGCCGTGATTATTCCCGGAAGCCGTCCTCTGTCAGGACACGGGAAGGAGAAGGGAATGCAGATATATTGTCCGGTGATTATTAAGTACAGGGATAAAGGGACAGATGTCTCAACAGCTCTTGAGTCTGCCCTCAGATAAAAATAATATATTTACATTCAAAAGCTGATTGCCATGGAGCCTGTAAATGTTGCACTGGTACTCTCCGGAGGCGGAGCCAGAGGATGTGCCCACATAGGCGTAATAAGAATTCTTGAGCAGAGCGGATTCAGGATCAGTTCTGTGGCAGGTACATCCATGGGAGCTCTCATCGGTGGAATATATGCAGCCGGGGGAATGGAAAAATTCTCCGGGTGGATCTCTTCTCTTGACAGGATGGAGATATTGAAGATGACCGACATCACAATAAGCAGCAGTGGATTTGTAAAGGGAAATAAGATTATTGACAAGATGAAAGAGATTATTCCCGACCGGAATATTGAAGATCTTCCAATTCCCTATTGTGCTGTTGCCACAGATATTATAAACAAAAAAGAGAAACTTTTCTGCTCGGGCAATCTCTATGATGCAATTAGAGCTTCGATATCTATACCCACACTTTTCCAGCCATTTTACATCGGAGGAAATTACTATGTAGACGGGGGGCTTGTCAATCAGATACCTGTAAACAGGGTAGTCAGAACCGCAGGAGACATTCTGGTTGCAGTGGATGTAGGTTCAGCTATCCCTGTGATAAGTGCAGAATATCAATCTAAACCCGGCACATTCCAAAATGATCAGGTTGAGTTGAAAGACAATTCCTTTCTTGTTAAACACCTCAGAAAGATTGAGAAAATACAGAGAAAGTTTAACCATATGCTCATCCCGGGCAATAAGGAGAGCATAGGCATATTCAACCTCTCTAACCGCAGCATAGGTATAATGATGAGGAGGATATCCGACCTTATGCTGGACAGGTATCCTCCCGACATTCTGATTCAGATATCAAAAGAGTCCTATAGCAGCTATGATTTCTATAAGGCACAGGAGATAATTAAGGAGGGCGAACGGGCCGCCCTCGAAGCTATTACTCGGTATAATAGCGGTAGAATAGTGCAATAGACTCAATCCCCCTGTAGAACTGGCTTAGCAGATAGCTTTCATTAGGAGAGTGAATTACATCCCTCTCAAGCCCGAATCCCATAAGCAGGGGATTTGCTTTTAATATCTGCTGAAGGTCTGCAAGCACAGGTATACTGCCGCCCCCCCTGTTGGGAACCGGCTCAATTCCATACACCTCTGTAATTGCCCTGGATGCAGCTTTATATACATCAGAAGATATAGGACAGAGGAATCCCTGTCCGCCGTGGTGGGATTTTACCTTTACCTTTACACCTTTTGGAGCCAGCTTAAGGAAGTGAGCAGTAAACAGCTTTGCTATTTTTTTATGGTCCTGGTCGGGCACCAGCCTCATGGATATCTTGGCGTAAGCTTTTGACGGAAGCACAGTCTTTGCTCCCTCTCCGGTGTAACCTCCCCAGATACCGTTTACATCCAGGCATGGACGAATGCCGGTGCGTTCCATTGTGGAAAATCCCTTCTCTCCTGTTACCCCGTTTATATCAAGAAACTCCATGTACTCTTTCTCGTTAAAGGGAGCCCTGGCAAGCATTGCCCTCTCTTTGCGTGATAACTCCACTACATCATCGTAGAACCCTTTTATGGTTATCCTGCCATCTTTATCTATCAGTTTGTCGATCATCCCGCAAAGTACATTGACAGGATTAGCAATAGCACCGCCGTAGTGGCCGGAATGGAGGTCCTTATTTGGCCCGGTCACCTCAACCTCCATATAAGTCAGACCTCTCATCCCCACATTGAGTGATGGGATCTTCTCATCTATCATAGTTGTATCAGAGACCAGAATATCGTCACAT
>JALNXR010000294.1 GCA_023230265.1 Bacteroidales bacterium
AAATAACCTGATAACTGCATCGGCCTATTCTGTAAACCAAAATCTTCTTAATGCCGATAATGCTTCAAAAAAATCCCGTTTTTTTGAAATCTACAAACTATACGAAAAGCGCTGCAAACAATCAGGTGCAATGGATTTTGACGATATACTCCTATATACAAACATACTGATCAGGGATAATCCGGATGTATTGGCAAAGTTGCAAAGACGCTTCAATTTTATACTTGTGGATGAATACCAGGACACCAACTATGCCCAGTATCTTATTGTAAAAAAGCTGGCTCAGCCTCACGGTAATATTTGTGTGGTTGGTGATGATTCACAGAGTATATACGGATTCAGGGGAGCAAGGATAGAGAATATCCTCAACTTTATTAAGGATTATCCAAAGGTAAGGGAGTTTAGGCTTGAAGAGAATTTTAGATCAACCCAGACTATTGTAAATGCTGCAAACAGTCTGATATCCAGAAACTCTATGCGCCTGAAAAAGGAGTGTTTCTCCCGTGGAGGTAAAGGGGAACAGATTGAGGTGATGAGTGCCTGGACAGATCAGGAGGAGGCATTCCTGCTGGCATCTTCAATACTTTCAAAAATATATCAGGATAAGGCATCTTACGGAGACTTTGCTGTTCTTTACCGTACAAATGCACAGTCAAGAGCTGTGGAGGAGGCTTTGAGAAAGAGATCCCTGCCATATAAAATATTTGGAGGACACTCATTCTATGAACGGGCTGAGGTTAAGGATATGCTCTCTTATCTGCGCCTGCTGGCCAATAAAAAAGATAACGAAGCCTTTAAAAGGGTGATAAGTGTTCCTCCAAGAGGAATCGGGGATACAACTATGGGCAGACTGTCAGCAGCTGCAAATGCAGAGGGGCTCTCTCTCTGGGAGGCACTTGTTCATGGTGACCTTGCCTCTATGGGGATAAAAGCTGCCACAGCCAACCGTCTCTTCTCGTTTGTGTCTGTGATTGATGATCTTAGTAAAAAGGCTCAGGATAGTAATGTTTATGATGTTGCTCTTGAGGCACTTATTCGGACAGGGTTGATGGAATTCCTAAAAGCCGACACCTCTGTGGAGGGGCGGGCAAGGCTGGACAACGTGGAAGAACTCCTGAACAGCATCAAAGCTTTTGTAGAGGAGCAGGATGAACAGCTGGATGATGACCAGCAGGATGATCAGCTGAAGCAGGATAATGACCAGCTGGATGTTCAACAGAAGCGGCAGAATCAGTTGGATCAGCAGCAGAATGTTCAACAGAAGCGGAATGGTCAGATGGATGACCAGCAGAATGGTCAGTTTAAGCAGGATGGTCAACATGAGCGGCAGAATCAGTTGGATCAGCAGCAGAATGTTCAACAGAAGCGGAATGGTCAGATGGATGACCAGCAGAATGGTCCGCTGAAGCAGGATGGTCAACATGAGCGGCAGAAGGAGAGCTCAGAGAATATAAAGTCACCAAGAACAACTCTGCCTTACTATTTGGAAAATATTGCCTTACTGAGTGCTCAGGATGAGAACAACTCTCCTGAGGAGTCAAACAAGATAAGCCTGATGACTGTTCACACAGCCAAAGGTCTTGAGTTCCCTTATGTATATGTTATTGGATTGGAAGAGAATCTTTTTCCCTCGGGTAGCATGATGGGTATTCCGGAGAACGAAATGGAGGAGGAGAGGAGGCTCTTTTATGTAGGATTGACCAGAGCCAGGATAAGTGTTACACTCTCCTATGCAAAATCGAGATTCAGATGGGGCTCACATGTGAACTATCCTCCGAGTCGTTTTCTTAAGGAGATTGATCCCAAATATCTGGACTGGCCTTCCAGGGAGAGCGACGGTGATTCTGCCTTTAAGGGAGGAAGTTTCATGAGCCTTGGAAACTCTGCTTCATCCAGAAATGGTGAATCTTACAACAGCGGTTCAAAAAGTCACTTTGGGGGCAGAGTCAGATCATCTGACAATACCGGTACCTCTACCCCAAAGAGCGTTAATAATCTTACCCCCAACAGTGTTGGCTCCTCCAATAGCGTTGGTGCCTCCTTCCCCAATAGCGTTGGTGCCTCCTCCCCCAATAGTGTTGGCACCTCTGCCGCCAATAGTGCCGGTACATTCACGCCGGGCAGAAAAAGTAACGAACAATCCGCAAGGACGGTACCGGCCCCTAAACAGGGATTTGTCCCTGATGCGATTACCTCTTTAAAGGTGGGGCAAAAGATTGAACACGACCGTTTTGGTATTGGAGAGGTTGTATTTACCGAAGGTGAGAATCAGGATACCAGAGCTACAATCAATTTTGAAAACTGGGGAAAAAAGATTTTGCTTCTCAAGTTTGCAAAACTAAGATTGGTTGAGTAGAATTTATCCGGAAAAGTTCAGCCGGAATAAAAGAAGTCCAACCGAAAAGAAGTCTAGCCGAAAAGAAGTCTAGCCGAAGAGAAGTCTAGCCGAAGAGAAGTTCAACCGAAGAGAAGTTCAGCCGAAGAGAAGTTCAGCCGAAGAGAAGTTCAGCCGAAGAGAAGTTCAGCCGAAGAGAAGTTCAACCGAAGAGAAGTTCAGCCGGTATAAAATTTAATGAAGATCTATCCATATAAAACTTCATGAGGCCTTATCCACAGAAGATAAGACCTCATTACTTAACCTAAACTTAAACTATGAAAAACTTCAATTAAAAAATATACAAACACCGTGCCACAAATTATTAATTTGTATTTTTATTTTAAATAATTTGAAGAGTTTTTTAAAATATTTCAAAGTTTTGCTCCATTTTCATGGAATCTGATTTCATAGCTGCTAAAGTTCCCCGCATAAATGGTTCGGAGATTCACCCGGGAAGTGCCACATGCTAAAGTTCGCCACATCAAGAGTTAAGGGTAACAGTCAAAAGTGCTATATAAAAAAGTTTCCTACATAAAGAGTTAAGGGTTTCAGCCTAAAAGCGCTACATGCAAGCAAATTTTACAAACCGTTGTTGTTGAGCCGCATAGACAATTTTTCAAAAAGTATAGTGTAACCGTTCGTTGAACCCCGCCTATTTTACAAGATTTATGCTACTTACCTTTGCATACAAATAATAAATCTATGCAAACAGCACCTCAAGCAGC
>JALNXR010000295.1 GCA_023230265.1 Bacteroidales bacterium
GTACCCAGGGATCTTACTGCCTGTTTGTTTACTCCTGCGGGAAGAGAAGCCCTGTCGGATATTGACTCTGTACCTTTGCCCACCCTGAGAGTTAATTCTTTGGATGAAAGAAGCACATACTTCTTTTTAGTAATGTCGTAATAGCTGAACAGAACCGGAGGCAGTGTGAATCTCCCTGCTCCCCTGGGTATCAAGGGGTATTCAAACTCTTTTGATCCGGAAGCACCATTACCTCCTTTGCTGCTTTTATCTGTAATCTTGGTGTCATACACTTCAAAATCCGGAGGAAATTCAATCTTTGGAGCTTCAATAAGGTTTATGTTCCCGCTTCCGTTAATAGTAACAATCAGGGAGACAGCCTCATTGGCATCAAGAGTATCTCTGGAAAGCCTTGTATCCATTGTAAAACTACCCACTCCTCCTGAGAAAGATGCCGGAGCCCCGGCAGGAAGCGGATTTACTGTTACATTTACAGCCGGAGCGGTAACCCTTTTCCTTATTGTCTGATAATTGTCAAAAAAATCATCGAATATTGATCTTGGGGCACTATTCTGAGATCTTACCTGAACCTGGCAGATCATCTCAGAGGGTTCAATGGTAAGTGTTCCGGTCTGCTGGGGTAACAGCATATACCTCCTTAAAAGTGCAGCATTGTAAATCTTACCGTTGACACTCTCTCTGACAAATTCAATGTTTGATGGTGTCTCAATTTCCTGGCTCCAGAATCCGTTGAAAGAGGGGAACTTTACATTTTCGAAACCAGCAATAGGTATCCTGGTGTAAATTTTAAGGGTTACCACCAGGTTCTCTCCCTTGACAACTCTGCTTTTACTCACAGTCATCCTCATAAATATGTCATCAGCAGAGGGTACCGATGCCTGACGGCTGTCTGATGCAGAGGCATTATCGCCCTTTATCACCTCAATGGGGGCTGGGGAAGAGGAGTATCTCTTACCATCAATTAAAACCGATGCGGATGATATAGTAAATTTTCCGGTGCTTTTAGGCTGAAGAATATATGTATAGCTTATCTGAAAACTCTCGGTTTTTTTACCGTTAATGATCTGTGTGCTGCTCATTCTGGATGTGGATGGGCCGGCCAGAACCTCAAAATCTCCAAGGTTGGGCGGGGTAAAATCAGAACACTCTCCCGTAGCAGTAAAGACAATTCTGAAGCTCTCATCCAGAGCGACAACACCCGGAGCATCAAGTTTAAAAGAGTGCTGAGCTGATCCTGCGAGAGCCAGAATCATTGACAACAGAGTCAGCACAATTTTTTTGTTTAAGCCTATATTCATAATGTAATATTACCAATTTTTCTCCTTTCTTTTTGCCTCCAGCACTTTGGCCTTCTCCTTCTTAACCTTCTCCTGGGTCTCCTTTTCTTTGTTCTGAATAGCCTGCAGCATCTGTTGGGCTGCCTGTGGAGTTATCTGAGGCTGTTGAGCCTGATTTTTATCTTTATCCTGATTCTGGTCCTTGTTCTGGTCCTGATTCTGATCCTTGTTCTGATCTTTATCCTGGTCTTTATTCTTGTTTTGATCTTTGTTTTGATCTTTGTTTTGATCCTGTTTATTCTGTTCCTCTTTAAGCATCTTCTGAGCATAAGCCAGATTTGCCTTGGTCTCCATATCTCCCGGATTTATTCTGAGTGAGTTTTTGTATGCCTCCACCGACTCTCTGTATTTTTTCTGCGATAACAGATAGTTGCCCAGATTGTGAAATGCATCCGTTTTTACTTCGAGAGATACCAGAGAATCAACAGAGGGGAGCAGCGTGTTTACTGATTCCTCTGACCGGTTGAGCTTGTAAAGGGCATTTGCCAGATTGTATTTGGCAATGAATGATGTGGTGTCCTTAGCTAAAGCTCTGCGGTAATCAATCTCTGATTTCTGAAAATGGCCCTCTTTGTATGCCCTGTTTCCTGCACGAACCTCCCTTTTGGGCTCCTGTGCATTAACAGGCTCAAAATAAACCGATAAAAATATCAATAAGAAAAAACCAACTACTTTCATCATCTCTTTAAATCTATTTAAAAAAGGTTCTCCCCCTTCTGCTCACTATAATGAATTCCAGTATAAGAAAAAATAGAGCAATAGCAAAAAAGTACATATACTGTTCGTCAAAATCCTCAAAAACAACAGATTTATAGCTTTGTTTATCCATGTTGTGTATCTTCTCCACTATAGCTTCAAGACCAAAATCGTTATTGCCGGCTCTCACATAAACTCCTCCCCCTTCCCTGGCAACTTTCAACAAGGTCTCCTCATCCAGCTTTGAGACCACAATGTTCCCGTCCTTGTCCTTAAGCAACTCTCCACCGGGCATGGGTATCGGTTTACCTACCTGTGAACCTATGCCCAGAGTGAATATTTTCACCCCAAGCCCACCGGCAGTTTTTGCAGCTTCAAAAGGGTCATCCTCATGATTTTCCCCGTCTGTTATAATTATAACTGCACGACTTCCGGTGCTTTCAAGACTGAAACTTTTTACGGCTGTATTAATCGCTGCTCCAAGAGCAGTCCCCTGAATTGGCACCGAACCAGTTGATATACTGTTAAGAAATATCTTGGCAGAGACGTAATCTGTTGTTACAGGCAACTGTACATAGGCATCTCCGGCAAAAACAATCAGACCGATCCTGTCATCCCTGAGTTTGTCCACCAGTCTGGAAATAGCCAGCTTAGCCCTTTCCAGTCTGTTGGGAGAGTAATCCTCGGCCAGCATGGAGTTGGAGACATCAAGAGCTATCATTATCTCTACCCCTCTGGTCTCAACCTCTTTGAGTTTAGCGCCTATCTGAAGTCTCGACAATCCTACTGAAAAGAAAAAGAGGGCTAATGAGAATATTGTGAGTTTTATCCAACCCCGGCTCCGGGATGCTCCGGGAATAAGACCCTCAACAAGTTCCCTCTCTCCGAATCTGAGCAGTCTCTTCCTTCTGGCTCTTCTTGCAAGTGCGTAAAAAAGAAAGAGCAGCGGAATTACCGGAATTATAAGCAAATATTGAGGTTGGGCCAGTTGTAGCATAGTATCATGATGTAATTCTTCGTGAAACAAACAATCTTGAAATAATCTCCAGCAGAAGTGCTCCCAAT
>JALNXR010000296.1 GCA_023230265.1 Bacteroidales bacterium
AACAGAGCATGTCGTCTGAAGCTTCTCTTCCTGCCAAACACAATAGTCAGAAGTATAAAGATTGACAGCAGATTGCATATAAGCGAATAGACAATCAGTATCCAGTACAGCGGCCCCCGTTCCAGTACCAGTATTGAAAACGGGCCGACACTTTTTAAGGAAATATTTGAATAGTAAAGATGGTGATATTCATTGGAATAGTTTGCTATCAGTACAATTGTGACCAGAACAGATATTGCAAGATATAAAGGCCACTTAATATACCTCCTTTTACCCGCATATTCCAGAATAAAAAGGAGCAGGAAGGGAGATATCGTAGCAAGTCCTATATAGCCAATTTGCAACCATATAATCTTGGTTTCAAGAGATGTACTGTTAAGTTCAAAGGCATAGCAGAAGGAGAAGAAGGATACCGAAAACAGAATAAGAAAGAAAAAAAGTCCCAGATCGCTTTTTCTGTATCGGAATGTATAAACTGCAAGTAGAGTTGTCTGCAGTGAAACCAGAATCAACAATGCGCTGAATATGTTCATTTCTTGTTTTGTTTCAGCACAAATATATAATTAATTCAGCGATCCCAGTATAATTTATGTAACGGAGTTTGTCTGACAATATATCTCACTGGTCTCTCTTCATGAATAACTGAACTACTGTAAAGAGTCTCTACTATATCTCTTTTCTCCTCACCAAACAGGTAAAAAACAAGTTGTTGCGCATTGATCATCACACCTGCAGTCATAGTTATACGCTTCTGTCCGTTATATGGATTCCGGGAAATTGTGTAGGGTTCGGGGTGGCTTAACAGATGGTTCTGACCGGGGAATATGGAGGAGGTGTGTCCGTCTGTTCCTATACCCGCAATAATAAGATCAAAGCCGGGATAACCATTTACCTGCTTAAGATTTTTTCTGACAAGGGAGGAGTATCTTGAAGCTTCTGTTTCGGGATCAGATTCTCCTTTGATCCTATGTATACTACTCTCTTTTAAGGATATAAAGTCAAGAAGAGCTCTTTTCGTCTCCCCATAGTTACTCTCCTTGTCATCAGGAGGGACACATCTCTCATCTACCCAGTATAACTCAACAGATTCCCAGAAGAGCGCATCAAAATATTTTTCCCTCCAGAGTTTGAAAAGAGCAGCAGGACTTCCACCTCCGGAGATGGCAAGGTTAAATCTGGCATCAATTCCCTCCAAATCTCTTTTTTTGCAGACAGACTCCTCAATCAAACTTGTAAGATCCTGAGCTGCAGGATATATTTCTGACAAATCTTTCAATTGATCATTTACATCTTTCATCCGGTAGCTTTTATGAACACCTATAATTTTTATAGCTCACAATATAAATCTGTGTTTGTAAGGTTTTTACAAGGATTTGTCCAACCTTTGGCAACCTCAATAATTGAATTGCTCTCCGGAGGCCCCCATGTACCCGCAGGGTAGCCATACAGAGGAAAGTCAGGATTGTCCCGTAAATAATTGAGCAAGGGTTCAAAGTAATTCCAGCTTGCCTCTACAGCATCACTGCGGGTAAATAGGGTATTGTCCCCCGAAATGCAGTCCAGCAGCAATCTTGCGTACGGATCATCAGAAGTGTATTCTCCAAGCTTGTCGTAGGTGAACTCCATCTCAGCCTTTCCAACCTCAAATCCTCTTCCCGGGATTTTCATATCTATCCTTAAAAGGAGTCCCTCATTAGGCTGTATCCGGATAACAAGCTGATTCTGTTCCGGCTTTGTACCTCGTCCGGAAAAGAGTTTATGGGGAGTAGGACGAAAATGTATCACAATCTCAGACACCTTAGTGGGCATCTGCTTACCGGTCCTTATATAGAAAGGGATACCCTGCCATCTCCAGTTATCCACAAAGATCTTCATAGCCATAAATGTCTCTGTATGTGAATCGGGAGCAACATTTTTCTCCTGTCTGTAACCCTTGATCCCCTCAGTCTGTATATATTGTCCCCTTACCACAGATGAAGGTATATCTTGTTGATTAAGAGGCCTCAGTGCTCTGAGGACCTTTACCACCTCATCTCTGAACTCCTTTTCATTAAAGGAGAGGGGCGGTTCCATAGCAACCAGAGCCAGAAGCTGGATCAGGTGATTCTGAACCATATCTCTGAGAGCACCGGTCCTTTCGTAAAACTCCCCCCTCTCCCCTATGCCAAAATTCTCAACTGCAGTTATCTCAACCCTGTCAATATAGTTTCTGTTCCATAAAGGTTCAAAAAATGTATTTGAAAACCTGAGTGCCAAAATATTCTGAACAGTCTCTTTTCCAAGGTAATGATCTATTCTGTATATCTGTTCCTCTCCAAAGAGAGATAAAAGATCATTATTGATTTTTGTTGCAGAAGCCAGATTGTATCCAAAAGGCTTTTCAACCACTACTCTTCTTGCACATCTCTCTCCTTTCTCTGATCTGTTAAGTCCTGCAAAAGAGAGATTGTGGGGAATAATCTCACTCAGAGAGGGGGGTGTCGCCATATAGAATATATAGTTGTCACTCCCGGGATTCATTGTAATCAGTCTCTCTTTAAGTAAAGTGTAATCCTCCTTCTTTGAAGGGTCCATAACAAGATACTCAACGTTTTCCAGAAATTTCTCAGCATCTGCTCTCTCTTTAACACTGGAACTTCCTGTTAAAAGTGATTGATTGACAAGCATCTCCCTGTAGGATACTGTGGTAAAAGAGCTTCTGCCTGCTCCGAGTACCAGAGTCCCTGCAGGAAAGCTTCCGTTCTTAAATAGCCTGAAAAGTGCAGGAAGCAGTTTTCTTCTGGCCAGGTCTCCTGAAGCTCCAAAAATTACAAATACAGGCTTTTTCATATGGTTATGCATTATACCTCCCGGATTTTGCTTCACCACCTTTACCTGTCCAGTTCTCGTGAAAAAATTCACCTCCCGGCCGGTCAATACGTTCAAATGAGTGTGCTCCAAAGAAATCTCTCTGTGCCTGTATCAGATTTGCCGGTAACCTTTTAGTTGTGAGTGACGTGAAATAGTTTAATGCTGATGAGAGTGCAGGAACGGAAACACCTGCAAGAGTTGCTGTTGAGACAACTTTTCTGAATGATT
>JALNXR010000027.1 GCA_023230265.1 Bacteroidales bacterium
AGGTTGCGGTGTGTTGCCGCAATAAACCGGAGATCTGCCTTACGGGTGACTGACTCGCCGACACGTTCGTATTCATTCTCCTGCAGCACACGCAGGAGCTTGAGTTGAATCAACGGGCTGATATCACCGATTTCATCCAGGAAAAGTGTCCCCCCTTCAGCCAACCCAATCCGTCCGACCTTATCTTTCACTGCACCGGTGAAGGCACCCTTGGCGTGCCCGAAGAGTTCACTCTCTAAAAGGTTCTCCGAAAGGGCTGAGCAGTTAACCTTGACCAACGGCTTTCCACTGCGGGCGCTCAACCCGTGGATAGCCTCCGCCACGAGCTCCTTCCCGGTTCCGGTCTCGCCTTCGATCAAAACAGTGATATCGGAATCAGCCGCAGGGGAGATGCGGGAATACATCTGCTGCATGGCATGGCTGCTCCCCACGAGCCGTCCCAACCCCCGGACCGGCGTCGCATCATGTCGCATCACAGCCAGGTCCTGCTCCAGTTGGCGTAATGGACGCAGATCTGTCAACGTTACAACAACGCCGACAGCGCGCTCTGCGTGGTCAAGCAGCACACGTGCATTCTTGAGCACGGGAATTGTATCGCCTGCACGCGTTTGCGCTCTGCATTCAACACGGCTTACGGCAAGTTTTCCATCAGAGTGCTTCAGCAATGCGCAATCCAGAGGTGGTATATTAGCACTCGAAGCATTTGCAACACAAATTAGATCCGGACATGGCTTGCCTAGCACCGCATCCCTGCTCCAACCGGTCATCTCCTCCATGGCACAATTCCAGAGTGTCACATGGCAGCGGCTATCCAGTACAAATACACCCTCTGCCATTGTATCCATAATGCGCGCTAGCTGTATATCAGTCATTGTATTCATTTTTAGTGATGCTCATTACCTTTGGCACATTTGCGCCAGCCGCGCGACCTGCAAGCTTCACTCAAGTTGAAACTGTAGGGTTGGCGGCACTTGCTGTGCTTCACATATTTCCACGCCAATTTATCCACTGTTGACAACGTACTTGATAACTAATGGATTGTCAAGATGCGCGCATTATGGGCGGGCAAAACGAACTTGGTTTTCTGTGGCTATAACAAATGTATCCGCCACTTTTTTTTTGTGATTTTGCAAAAGTTGTGATAGTACAAAGATCTTTGATGATGCCGCCTCATCTTTAAGGCGAAGCAGGATCACACCTTTATGAAGTCGCCCATCTCGATAAACTTGTTCACCGAAATCTTTGTCATTTGTAATCAAAATCCAGTTTTCCTCATATGCCTTCTTAATAATGTCATCGTCATTCATTCCTCTGGAATCTTCAAACACCGAAAACACATCATAGTTTTGATCCCGCAACCACGCAGCAACAGATGGTCCGGTACACTCATCGACAATAAATCGCATTATACAGACTCCACCATTAACGGCATAAATTCCATATTTTTAAGTGACTTTGTTGCAAAGAGCAAACATGCCTGAAGATCTTCCCTTGTCAGACCTTGATATTCATTCAGAATCTCATTTTCTGTGGCTCCACACGCCAATCTATTAAGAATGAAATCAACAGTCAATCGTGTCCCTCGGATTACTGGCTTCCCCACTTTTATTTTTGGGTCTAAAACAATCCGATCAATTAAATTTTCATTCATCATAATTTGAACCTCCTGGAAAAGCTGTCCTGATAACATAATCACAGAATAGCTCTTTTACTTCACTCATAAGTCATCTCTGAAACTGCGGTGATTATATCATATTTGGCAAGTCACGCAAGATAACCCGTCTCAGAGCAAAGACCATCTTGCCTATGTCGGCAAACACATATAACCGCTTAAGAGCAGGTCAAAAATAATGAAAATGCAAAAACAACGCTAAACAGATCCATGTTATCCGCATGGCAAGTGCGGCTCGATTAAAATGGAAACAACAAAACTCACTTGAACTAACGGGCACTGCGGCTTCAGCGCCACACTTGATTTTCAAACTGAACTGATCTCCGATTAAAAAAAGCAAAGCAATGGTCTAGTACGAATGACCACATATGAATAGCGCATAGATAGGTTCTGCTGATTGTCAACACTGCGAGCAAGTGCGGGTTCACGGGTCAATATGAGGGGCTGCAAAAATTATATCAAGCAAACAAGGAGCAGGGCTTTTTGGTGCTCGGATTTCCGTCCAACGACTTTATGCGGCAGGAACCGGGCAGCAACGAGGAGATACAATCGTTCTGCCGGTTGAATTACGGGGTCACTTTCCCTATGTTTGCCAAGATAGCGGTTAAAGGCAGCAATCAACACCCGCTCTACACCTGGCTGACAGCGCAAGCGTCAACTCCTGAGGGTGCTGGAAAAATTAGCTGGAATTTCAATAAATTTTTGATCTCCCGCGATGGCAAGGTTATTGGCCGGTTTGGAAGCCGCACCGCGCCTGATGATAAAGAGCTGTTGCAGCCCATTAAAGACACCCTAGTGCAATAACCTTTTTGAGTGTGTTCGGATGCTTGACGCGAATTCATCTTCAGAAACACCGAAAAATTTTGAAAACAGCAAAGCCGTGCTTGGGGTAATTCCATGCCGTTGATTCACAATCTCATTAATTCGCTGATGGGGCTGCTTCACTGTTCCAAGATGAAGGGCTCTGTTTTCCACTATTAAGTTTGATACCCCACCGCATCCCGATGGTTTTTGAGGTGGAGGAACCACATCAATGCAAGAAGTAAAAAAACGTTCAATCTACAGAGATCTGAAGGTTGTGGAGTCGCACGGCTGATGCGAATGCGCTACGTTGTTTTTGAGGTGAAAAATCTTAGAGGTGAAAAATGGGCATCCACCACATAGCGGCGGACATACTGAAAGCAGCACAGTATATCCGCTATGCGGTGGATGATTAAAAAACAAGCCGCAATCAGATCCGATAAACAACTTTCTAGAAAGCTCATAATTGTTTTTTTCTAATCGCTTAAGCGGACCAACATGAATATCCTCAAAGCCCTTTGGTAAGGTCCTAGCTTCCCCCTAGCGGTCCCCCCGGTAAAGGGCGGGAATCGTGTGCTTCAAGCCGATGGGTCATCTCAGCCGCAAGGGTGATGCAGTCGATGAGATTGTCGGTACCAGCGGCAGGTGCGGGCTCGACATCATTTTCCAGGTGCTCCGAAAAAGCTTTGGTCAGGCGGTCAAGACGCGCAAAGTAATTCTTGAGTTCGATTTCGTCGCCGTGCTCCCAGAAGCCGCTCTCATCGGTGACAGCAAGATCGGGCAGGTGAGTGTCGCGGATGTGGCGCAGGAGATCGCAGAGTGCGTGGTGGGCTTCGGTGCCGGCATAGTGAGTTTTGACGGAGACGATGAGGATGGACTCGCCGCCGGGCGCGAGAAGGTCGCCGAGTGCATGAAGGCGGCCCTCACCATCGAAAAGGAAGGGGATCGGCTCCAGCTTAGTCACTGGTTGGAGAATGATTCCAACAAGAGCTGCATCGGCATCATCGACTGTGATCGTGCCCCAATCCTGGCTAGCGGCATAAGCCGCAAGCTCGCGTACGAGAGCGGCGCGCCGGTCTGGGTCAGGCTGGCAGCCTGTATAGTGGAGTGTTGTCATAGTGTTACCTCATTTGCTTCGGAAGACTTACCAATGGCCAGTCTTATCGGAACCAACCCGTTTAATGACCCCCGCCTCCCGAAGAGCTTTCAGCGCGCGCTTGATGGTTCTGTCCGTCAACCCCAGCGTATGAGCAATTTCCTGACTGGTGATTCTGGGGTTGGCGCTTAAAAGGATGAGTACTTTCTGTTGCAATGCGTTTACAGTGACATTTACAGGGACATCGGCGATGGCCTTCCGACCAGCGTCCTTCGCTTTCATCGTCTCAGTGGCGAGGTCAACGTACTTGTAAAGCGAGTTCTCGATGACGCCCAGCATGAAGTCGATGAACGGGCGGCAGTCCACACCGTCGTGGTGGGACTCCTGAAGTGCTTTGTAGTAGAGTGCCTGATTGTAATGAATAAGGGTTTCAATGGGCATCCATGCGAAAAGAGGGTTCCATTTTGAGAGAATGAGCGTTTGCCAGAGGCGGCCGGTTTGCCGTTGATGACATCCGTCACCTGCTCAAGCGTGAGCCTGTTGCCTTCGATGGCCGTTGAAGCGTGAATCGACAGGATGCGGTTCAGCTTGCGCAATCGCAGTACGTCGCCTGACTGCTCTTCGCTCATCTTAATCCGCTCAAGCAGGGCGTGTATACCACCAACTTTTTCATGCCAGCGTGACGATTCCGAAAAGAATTTTGTAGCTTTCATGAAATTCCTCTTTGTCTCTGTATGCGTAACTCGATGGCACGTGAATCGAGAGCTTTTCTACTGACTGTTAAAATCCTACCCACCAAAATCTCTCCTTTTTAACAAGAGCATCATAGTACCATAAGACCGTAGTGCAAACAACATTGATCCTCTCACGGTTTACGAGGGTGTGATTCTGTTTCGTAACATTTATTTATGATAAAAGCGTGTTTGGTGTTGCCAGGCTTATTTTTTTGCGCTATTATATAGGTCTCTTAGGAAGGAGACTTGTATTTATGAAGAAAACCATCGCTGATAGCGAGAAAAAATTGGTCGATATCCGCAAGGAAATGGCTGAGCTCGGCCCTGTGTTGTTTGGGGACATGAGCGCCAAGACCCAGAAATATAAGAAGGCCGACGGCACTGTTTCACGGCAGAAGGCCCAGTCCCTGTTCCGGTTCGCGAAGACCGGCGGAAAGATGACAAAGCGCATTCCTGCCGACGCAGAGCCGTCCGTACGAAAGATGATTACGAACGGCAAAAAATACATCACCTTGCGGAAGGAGTATGAACGCATCCTCACCTCGCTTTCGCTTGAGGGAACTTTAAAAAAAAACTCTTGATCATTCACCCGCCTGTCATGGCAAACCTCACTGAGGTCATCGGGCGGGCGCTCGCCGAGGTAAATGTGTGCTCTGAGAGCGCATATCTTCCTGTAGATTTGAACGTAGATGCGTTAGACGCGACACTTGCCGATCTGCGTGAACATCTATCGCTTGTGACACTCGGCCTCGCACGCTTGCCTGTGAAGGGGTCACGGGGCATACGCGCCAGTGATGTGCTTTCCGTTGCCGGTCGAATCACCGTATACAAGAAATATGTTCCTCGAGACGGGCACCCGAAATCCCCAGTTTTTACAGGATGCATGCATCGCGTCACAAGGGGTGCGTGCAAGGTAGTCAGCAAGTGCGGAGCTACATTGGGTTCGATGCAGGAAGCATCTCAGACAATAGCAGAGCTTCTCCACTTCAAGCTGTCCCCCTCAAAGGTTAGAACGATAACGCTTCGTGAGGGCAAGCGAATTGCGGAGAAAGGCCCGTTGAGGTCTGCTGCGTTCGACAAAAAAACAGTCATCCCCGGAAAATGTACGCCAGTGGAGAAGACCATGTTGCTGTCTGTTGACGGCACATGCGCACCATGCTCAAAGATCGACACAGATAAGAGTATCGGCAGGGACGGAAAGCCAGCCAAAGGGCGGGAACTGAAAGTGGGTATGGCTGGCGTTTATAAATGGCTGAACAAGGACAAAGTCCCAGTAATACCCGCCAACATGAGACAATATGTCGTGACGCATCTGGACTGCACTGTCATTGGCACCCAATTATTGGAACTTGCCCGTTTACTTGGATATGCAACCATCAAGCGGGTGCAGTTCATAGGCGACGGGGCAGCATGGATAGCCAAGATGGCTGGTGACTCGTTCAAGGGTGCGGAGTTCACCGTGGACTTCTACCATGCTTGCGAATATCTCTGCACCTTGTGCAGGGAACTCGGGCTTGAAAACCATATGACGATTTTCAAGAAGGTGCGATGTATTATGAAAACTCATTCGGTGGACGCCGCGCTTAGGCATCTTCAGAAGAGGTATCCGCATGAGATGAAAAATGCGAACCCGGCGGCAGGCAAAGCCTATGCATATCTCGATGAGCGGAGAAAAAATATGGAATACGGACGACTGCGAAAGCAGGGGTATTTTATTGGTTCGGGCCATATCGAATCCGCATGCAAGCTTATCGTCGGAACACGATGTAAGCAGGCTGGAATGCGCTGGAGACATCACAACGCAGCTCACGTGTCGTCAGTCCGTGCGGCCATCCGATCAAACACTTTTTGGGCGATATGATGTTACAGAATAAAATTACACCCGGTTTACGATCAATGTTCTAAGATAAAAAGCGGCACCATTACTCGATCGTGTACTCCCCAAAATCTGTTTAAAAAGAATTACAAAATCGGCTTGAAAACCGCAATCCCGATGCGGGATTATTGTATGGTGTTGATTTTATTCTGGTTGGCCATGTGTGCTCCTTGTTTCTGTGCCCTTTTGCTCTTTTGCTCATTCAGCCATTCGAGGATTTGAAATAAGTGTCATTTCTCACCTCTCTTTTTTACAGATGTTTCAGCACTTTTAAGACTGGCAAAATATTATTTTTCCACGTCGCTAAGCGTTCTAGCCTGATATTTCACATACTCCGTTTTTGCTTTTTCAACAGCGTGCGCGTGACTGATGCTCCCAGCACCCGCGAGCAGGCGTTCGCCGGTTGCCGTCAGAATATTATCGAAGTAATAGTTTTTGCTGAGATAAAGACGGTCTATAAAAGCCCGTTCGGGAGTTGCCATATTTATGTTATTTTCACTGATTGTACCTCTGCCATCAACTATTATTGAATTCTTGATCTTATTATAGGAAATCTCTATGTCATCAACAACAATCGTCCGGGAGAGGTAGCTGACTGCCGTGATAGCTGAAGAGTACTGGAAAATAACTCCGGCTTTTACCAAGACTGTTTCAAGAGAAATATACGATGGAGAGTATATGCGTCCGGCCAACTCCTCAGGCTGATAGGGATCTTTTACATATACTCCTTTTCGAACTCTGCTGACAACGCCTCTGGAAACGTAATAGTTAACGGAGGCCTTAAGATTATCCGCATTCCGGTTGTTTGTCAGCATCCCGATATCCTTTAACTTGAATACCGTTCTTTTTGATTTATATATCGCTTCTGTAAATCTATCTTTCATAATATGAACCAAAAGTAATAAATAACATCACCAACAGTTCATATTATCAACTTTAGGTTATCAACTTTAGGCGGTTCCTTTACAAGTCAGAAGTTGATTTTGTTTTTTCTAAACAACCCGCTCACCGCCAGCGACCCATGTGAAGTCCGATCCACCTTACGAACCAGCCACTCCGCATCCCGGATTGCCACCCGTGCCCCAGCTGCAATAACCTCCCTACTGGATTTCTTAGCCCCCGTTTGATTCACAAATGCCCTCACAAACTGAATAATATTACCTGCTGCCAGACATGAAACTCAAAGCACAAAACGAATATTAGCATATTAAATTAACCATAGGTTGAAAAGATTGAGTTTTTACAATTCAATAAAAGAGGGCGCGAGTGCGCAAGCGTGTGAGTGGGTTGCTTTGCTGATTTAAAGCGCAGAGTCCTGTGTTAAAAGTGATCTTGTGATAAGGGTATTTCAAGCGATTAGCGACCCCGCGCAGCGGGGATGAAATACCCTTATCCTTTCGTGTAGATTCGCGGGCAAAACTAAGCTGTGCATACTTAGCATGTTTCGTAGTTAAAAATTTTCGCGTTCTTCGTGCCTTGGTGGTGAAAAAAATTCACAATATTCCGATACTGAGCAACAGGTAAGTAGCGCATCCATAAGTTGCCAATATTAGAGTAACCTCCCACCCTAGATAGCAGAATGATCTCTTAGAGTGTATCAGAAGGCCGGTAATAAACAGGGTCGACATAATGATTGATGTGAATAACATCACCACGCTTAGAGGGCTGATGCTGGCATAGAAAGAGGCATGCCCGGCAAACAGATGCATAATAGGGATAAAACCCATATTAATAATGTTTGAGCCGAAGATATTTGCAATCGACATATTAACCTGCCCCAGCCGTAATGCCCCCAGAGAGACAAACAGCTCAGGCAATGATGTGACAATTGCAACAAAAAAAGCGCCAACAAATGTATGACTCAGCTGAAAACTGTTTTCGCCGATAGTAACAGGTTGCCGAGCCAGCGCATCACAGGTTCCTAAAAGCCATACAGATGCAATAATCACAAAAACAGAGGTCAGGGAGAACAGGAGTACTGGTTTTCGCAAAGATCCAGCAACAAGCGAATTTTTCTTCAAGGTTTTAGAGGCTGAGCAAGGCTCAAGTTTTTCCCGGTTAGAGAGAAACCAGGTTATAACAAGAAAGGCCACAATTATTATGATACTGAAAAAGATACCTGTGAATCTGCCAGGGGCATCTAACCCAGCAAAAGGGATGTGTAAAGCAATTGCACAACCAACAAGGGCCATCAGTAAAATTCCGCCAGCCACGATAAACACCTGATGATCTTTGATAAGCAGCAATATCGGCCCCGGCCCCTGCACAAGGTCGAGTATAACGATAATTACAATATTGAACATATTGGAGCCAGCCAAATTGCTGACTCCAAGGTTGATAGCACCATCGATAAAAGTCGAACCAATTGAGCTGACAGCCTCTGGCAGAGAGGTAATAAAGGCCAGCAGCAACATGCCGATCCACACATCTGACAAACCAGAGTTTCGCTCCAGAAAATCTGCAAACCCGGTTAGCTTCATCGACAGAAAAAAAACTAGCAGAGCTGCCAATAGAAACTCTCCAAACAGCAATCCAAAGCCGATACTTTGTTCAAAAAAAAGTTGAGTCAACATCTAGTGCCTTTCTATACCATCTTACATCATAACACGAGGCTGGGTAGCCTTAGTCTGGCAAAACACCTCAGCCAACACCGTCATAACTTCCGGCGACCTTGTTTAAGTCACACGCTCCCCCCTCCCCAAGCAGAAAGAGCATATCTCCTGTTTGAAGTTTAAATCTACCCCTTGGGTTTGCGTAAATCTCAGGGTGTTTCGCATTGCAAGGCCTCTCCACTGCAAGCAGTATCTCTTCTATCCGCGTATTCAGCAGTGCAAACAGCCCCCTGAAGGTCATCCCGGCAAACACAGGCGGCAACACCTCTTTGTGAAGTCTGGACCTCTGGGCAGCAGTGGTAGTCAGCAATGACTCAACAAAAAAAGAAAAACCAGGGTTTAGCGCGGCCTCGGTTAACAGCCTTACAGAGAGGTCGCCAACGCAGACAACCTCATTCGCCGCTGTTCGGCGCAGATGCTTCCTGCTGCTGCTCTTCATAATCTCAACACAGGAATATGTTTCAGGGTTGCTACCCTCAACAGCCAACATAATCAAGGTGTTCACCGAGTTCTTGAGCGTATCCGACTCTATGCGCCAGTCTATCGGAATTATTGTAACTGCAGCCCTGTTGATGCCCGCTTTTTCCAGAACAGAGTCAGCCGCCGGGTTGCTCCGAATAAAATGCACATAGGGGTCCTTCAAAGGGGGCTGTTCAACCAGCGCACGAAAGGAGCAACCAATGCAGGCTGGGGGCAGTGGCACACAATATATTTCACTGCCATCATTAAATGTAAGCCAGTTCCTCAAACAGCCGAGAAACTCCGTGGTTTAACGCAGCCATTACCAGCATCCTCTCAGAGGAGAGCGCTGAAACACAGATCGGTTCATCAACCCCGGCGCGCACCAGGTGGCGTTTACTCTCAGGCTTCATCAGCTCTGCGCAGGTATAGACCGCTTTGTTCATCGTCTCAATGGCCAGAGTGATTAAAGCTGATTTGTACTAATACTAATATCATAATCTTAGACTAAAATGCAACCTCAATTGCGAAGCCTGAAGCCGGAAGCGTGCTCTTTGCATTCTGGTCGATTATTGAGAAGTTACCTTTGTTTCCCCAAACGCAAGCGTTTGTTACTAAAGCAGCGGGCTCTTAATCACAAACTTCTGAATGAGGGCGACGACCTAACGCACATCACACAGTATCTTTTGGTTGCGGCGACTAGCTGCTTTAGTCTTTAAGACTCTTGTGATATGCGGCAACATAGAGATCCAAAGTCACCTTCAACATTGACGAGTCTTCGGGTTTTGTATCAGGATTTTTTCACCTGCGCTTCGAGCTCCGCAATCCGTTTAAAGGCCTCTTCCTTCAGGCGACGTTCCTCTTCCTTCAGGCGGCACTCCTTTGCCTCTCTCTTTAGAGACTCTTCCTTCTGACGGCGCTCCTCGTTTTCACGCCTTTGTGTTTCTTTCAACTCCTTCTCCGCTACTTCAGCCCGCTTGATGCTGAACTCGATCTCGCTGGCTTCGATCCGCAACTGCTCCTGATACTCATCATACGCTGCCCGTTCCGGACCACTGAGTTTCATGATATCCAGCTTTTCCTTGGCTTCGCACAAACCTCTGGCTGTGATTTCGCTCGGTAAGGCTTCGTTTTTGAGAAAATAAATCCACTGATCCAACCCTGTTTTAGCCAAATCATTAAATTCATTGATGCGCAGAATATAAAAGGTGGGAAAGATTTCATTGATGGATTCAAGGCCAAGCACCTTTTTCTGTTTATCATTCAAATCCAGCAGATCTTTGTCATGCCGACCACGGAAGGAGGTCTGACCGCAGTAGACGTAATCCGTTCCCTGGCCCAGCTCGAAATACACAAGATTAACGGAGATGACCTGATCAATGTCGGCGTAAATCTCACCCTTATCGATTGACGAAGAAATCAATTTACTGACACCAAAGGCCATTCGATGGAAGTAATCGGCCTCATCTTTATACTGAATCTCGATGATGATCCGTTTACCGCTCGAATCCTTGACTAAAAAATCCACCCGATTTGCTTTGTCAAGTGCATATTCACGACCACCCTCGCTCTCTAGCAGCTCCGTAATGGTTATATCATCCTCCAACAACTCCGATAAAAAGCCGTTTAGCACACCGAAGTTCACCTTACTGCGCAGCAGCTTCTTCATGGCCCAGTCAAAACTGACAAATTGTCTGATTTTAGCCCTCATTGTGGATCTCCATTTAAAACATTAATATTTTATCAGTTATCCATCGCTTCCGCAACCGCCAGGTTTAATGTTAAAAAAAATTCGCATAATCATCTTCATAAGTTGTCCAGTGGAAGCACTTAAAGTAATGTTCAAAACAACCAACCAACAATCAATCTTTTGGAGACAAAGCGCACGACTCTATGATTTTTTCACTCTTGTTAACTTACTGCGGGCAATCTGGTCAGGGAAGAGACACAGGAAGGCGTTGTTGTCAGCATGACACGCAACTCTCACGCTGCCATCATGCTGCGAAGAGCCCAGCGTCACGCTGTCGGCGCTTCCAGCAAGTACCACCTTCCCAGCCATTATCATGGCCGGCTTTTTCTATTGATGCTCGTTGCAGTGCGTTCATACTAAAACAGCTTTCACATCACAACTACTCTTTGCCTTTATCATTCTCAGGTGGTTTGAGCTTCTTAATATCATCTTCGAGTTCTTGCAGGCTCTGCTTACATTCAAGTTTTCTAAGGTCATCCTTGTATTTGCCGTATTCAGCGGATGATTTGGCCAATGCCATCTCGTGGCTGATCTCACCGGCATGGGTCAACAACTCTTTTCCATTAAGTTGGAGAATGGCATCCAGGCGCTGAATCCAGTCTTTCATATACATGGGGGTTTGCTGATGAGCCCATAATCAATACTTGTTGTGTAGATGTCCTTGATCTTCTGATAGAATTACCTCTTTTGACTGGGTTTTTCCTTCAATTGCACCATGCCGAGTGGTTGTCCGGAAATTCCGGACAACCACCTCTTCATTAAGTTCTCCCTCATCGAATATATTTCGAATGTGTTCAGAGATTGTACGCTTGTTTTTTCCGAACAACTCCGCCATGTGTGCCTGCGTCAGCCACACCGTTTCATCCTCCAGCCGAACATCTATTCTGATATCACCGGATGGCGATTGATAAATAAGAAATCGAGAGTTATCATTCACGGTTGCACCTCCTCATAAAGCGAAAGTGAAATTCCTTTAAATTCAGAACATGTTAACTCTGCCATAATCAATCTCCAATCAATCTAAAATCCAATCTTCAATTAATAAAACCGTTAACTACTAAACTAAGGTCTGACGACCCCGTTCCCCGCTAGGTTCATAATATCTCCGTTGATATACAACAAAACCAGTCTCAGTATCAAACGGCTTAGTGCTGAAGCGGTGATTAAAATCATTCGTCATTGATCCGACTTGGCTAGTTATCTCGCCAAAAGCGGAATACTCGTAATGAGCTTTTACTATTCCATTCTCAGCAACATACTCAGTGATGTTGCCGTTTGCATCAGAGCAAGATAAATAGCGACTCAGAGAGCCTCCTATACATTTCGTTTCACTCAAGTGTTAAATCCCTATAAGCACTGCCTCATTCGTCAATTTCGCATGAAGACGACTTGTTTGACCCTACGCCGAGGCTATTCATTTCTATGCCTCTCGTCTTTTCTATGAAGCTGACCTCATTTTGTGTAATGACAAAAACTATTCCAAACCTTTGTCCATCACAAACAAATGCAAGTCCGTGTCGACTTTGCGTTAGTGAATTTTTATAAAAAAGGATTCTAACATCACCAACTACGACCTTTGGTCTTAACTCCATCTTTTCTCGTTTAAAATATATTTCTTCATCCATTCCTATCACACTTTTTGAAGAAAATATCTCTGCTAGCTTTCTGAAGAAGAACAAATCATCTAACACAAGATCTGCTTTCGTTGAGCTTAAACATTGCAATAGTTTTCTTTGTAGATCTGCATTTCGTTTTAGCTGCGTTCTATATCCCGGTATCAAATCTTTGTTCAGATAGCTCATCATATTTTTATCATTTAATTTAACTGTGTTTAAAGACTGCATGTAAAGTTGAGACAGAGCTCCCTTTTCAGCTAAACAATCAATGATTGTGATTTTCGCTTCATCCGATACTTCGCCGTTATCAATAAGTTCTTTTGCTAACTTAATCAACTCATACTCTGAATCCAAAGTTCCTAGTCCGTGTAATGCTGTGATGCAAAATCGGACCAGCGTGCTTTCAGGTCTAGCTCTAATAAGGTTTGCCATTCTTTTTACCCCATAATGAGGAGAATCAATAAGCAAATCATTAAAACCAGGGGAGTTAAATGCTGTAGTGTTTTTTTCCTTTAAAGCAGCTTCAATCCATTCTTCCACGGTATCGTAAGCTGTTGCGCTAGCAACGGAAAATATGGATGCAAAACAAATATGTATTACTACTTTTAAACGCATATATCACCTTTATTCTATAACTTCAATAGTTTTGCAACTCTCAGTTTTAAACTGCTCTATGAGATTATCCATAAATGGAGCAATCCAAGCAATAGAGTTCCTCTCTGCATTTCCGATACCTGGAATAATATTGATACCGAGTTCATTATCTTTGTCACAATAAGCATCATAACAAACAAGAGGAATGATTGTAGTTGTCACAACGTTTTCCTTGTCACCAGAAAGGAGATCTTTCCAAAACTTATTGCCGTCGGAAAAAACAACCTTTGTCCTTTTAATATCTCGGGTTAACAAGGAGTCACCATGTTTCCAGTCTTTCCTTTGCTCTGTGTGCAAAACACCATGTCCTGCGAAAAATATTTTATCGTAGATTGTGGTAGATTTTAGAAGATAATCAACACCATTCACTCCATCATTATCGATGAATCCAAGCTCGTTCAAACTTCCCTTGATCCCAATCAGATCTCTTGAGAGCCACTTGCAAAGTATAGGATCATAATAACGCTGTTGGTATACAACAAACCCAGTCTCTTTATCAAAAGGCTTGGTGCTGAACCAATGCGTGAACTGATTTTTCATTGACCCAAAGAGTTTTGTTTCACCAAACGTACTATGTTCTCCGTGCGCGACTATTGCTCCAATGTTATCG
>JALNXR010000299.1 GCA_023230265.1 Bacteroidales bacterium
GATGTTTACGCCTGAGTTTGAGGCAAATCCAAATGACAAGGAGCTTGTTTCCAGAATTGTGAGATTACTTAGTGATGCCGAGTGTTTCAAAGAGGATCTCTTTTTAAAGACAGTTGAAACATTGCATAATCTTGATCCTTCGTACAAATCTGCCGAATATCTTTACAAACTCTACTCCTCCAGGGGCGAGGACGAAAATGCAATTAAGATGCTCCGGGAGGCAATTGACAGTGAAGAGTCTACCGACGCAGAAGATGCAGATTACCTCATAACTCTTGCAAGTTTCTATTTCCAGAACATGAAGAATCTGATCAAGGCTTCTGAAGCAGCAAAAGAGGCAATGAGCAAAAATCCCGCTGTTGCAGGAAAGGCTTACATGATACTGGGAAGTATCTGGACACAGGTAACCTGTGGAGGGGATGATATTCAGCAAAGATCCAAATGGTGGGTTGCCGTTGACTATTTTACCAGAGCAAAGAATGCTGACGCATCACTGGCAGAGGAGGCTCAGAAACATATTGACACTTACTATCAGTACTTCCCTCTCAAAGAGGATGCCTTTATATTCGGGCTCAAAGAAGGGGACAGTTACACAGTTAGTTGTAATGGATTAAGCGCGGTTACAAGGGTAAGAACCCGCCTTAAATAAAATGTTACCGGATTACTGGTCAGTTAAAAAAAGAGTATTGGGGGTAGCAGTCACATTTGTGATTGCTACTGCCGTTTTCTCCTGTAAGGAACACCTTCCTGTAACCGGCTCTCTTGTAAGGGAGGAGACACCAACCACTGTAGTTGAGGATATGACTTTTACACAGACCAACTCCGGGATAATATCCATGTGGGTGACGGCTCCAAGAATGGAGAGATATTCAGAAGGGGAGGAGCCTTATGATCTTTTCCCAATGGGGATAAACGTAAAGGCCTACAATTACGAGGGCGCACTGGAAACCGAAATCACATCCCGGTTTGCCCGTCACAAAACCGCCAGGGAGAATGAAATATGGGAGGCATATGGCAATGTGGTTGTACAAAACTATATCAAAGGAGAAAGAATGGAGACCGACACCCTCTTTTGGGACAGAAAAAATCAGAAGATATTTACCCACACCATGGTTAGACTTACCACGCCGGATCTTTTTATGCAGGGATTCGGAATGGAGTCAGACGAGATGGCGAGGAATGCAAAAATCCTTAAACCATTTGACAGCTATGCTATTGTTGCCAGAGACTCTACAGAAGGTTCCTATATTGACTCTGTTAATTTTATAGGTCCCCTTTTACCTTTAAAGAAGCAACAGGCTAAGGAGATACAAACATCAGACACTTTGGCAATATGATTACATCTGTGATAATTATGGCAATATCTCTGGCGGTTATAGCAATTATCGCTGCCCTGAGAAAGGCTCTGCAGTGTTACAATCTTCTGCTGACAGAGGTTGACAAGAAGCAGGGCAGAAGGTATGCAGAGGCGACAGGAGAGATTATGGAGGAAAAAAGAAGGTATGCAGGTACGGCGGCCGCTGCCCGTACCCTGTTTACACTCATATTTTCCGTCGCTGCAGCGGCCGCCGTTATGCAAATTTTCCCCGGTTTCTTCCTTCCATTCACATGGCTTGCACTTGTGATTCTTATAGCTTCTATTCTTGTTGTATTAGTTGTTTTTGGTGAGATAATTCCATTTTTGTTTGCCACGGTCAATCCTGACGGAGTGTTAAAGAACTTATATTGGTTAGCCGTTCTTCTTCTGAAAATTTCTCCGGAGAAACATAACATAACAGATATTGAAGATATTGCCTCTGAATCCGCCACCGGTTCAGGTGATGCGGAAAACACAGAACGGGGAGATTCAAAGGAGATAGAGATATTTCAAAGAGCACTTGAATTCCCGGATGTAATTCTCAGAGAGTGTCTTATTCCCAGAACAGAGATTGCAGCGGTTGAGGAGAGCCTCTCTTTCTCTGATCTGGTCTCAGTTTTTTCTGAGACCAACTATTCCAGGATAATTGTGTACAAAGAGAGCATTGACCATATTACCGGTTATGTTCACTCAAAGGATCTGTTTGCAGGCAGCCGTCCGGTTAAGGAGATGATACGGGAGATAGATTATTATCCTGAGAGTGCAAAGGCGCAGGAGGTACTGGCCATGCTGATAAAAAACAAGAGCTCTATCGCCGTTGTACTGGATGAGTTCGGAGGGACAGCGGGTATAGTTACCCTGGAGGACCTTATAGAGGAGATTTTCGGAGAGATTTCTGACGAACTGGACAGCGATGACCTTACCGAGAAAGAGTTGCCGGATGGAGGATATATATTTTCAGGCAGACTGGAGGTTAAATACATCAACAGGAGATACGACCTGGAGATCCCGGAGTCGGAGGAATACGAAACCCTTTCCGGATTTATTACATACCATAAGGAGAGTATCCCTTCTGAGGGGGAGGAGGTTGTTTACGGAAACATGCATTTCAGGATACTAAAAACCACATCCAACAGAATTGAGAGTCTATCCCTTAGAATAGTCGAACAATAGAGAAGATTTAAACGAAAAAATTACTATCTTCGCGCCCTAATAGCGCAACAAAGAAAATAACCGGCTCCATGCCGGAAAATTATTAAGAAGAAAAATTATTAAACATAAATAAAAATGGCAGTTCTAGAGAAGATAAGGGTCAAACTCGGTGTCTTTATCACTATTATCATAGGAGTGGCACTCCTTTCATTTATTGTTGATGCTGATACATTGCAATCGGCTGTCTCCATGTTCTCTTCCAAATATGATGTCGGGGAGATGAATGGTAAATCAATCAAATATCAGGAGTTCCAGAAAAAGATTGACTACTACACACAGATACAGCAAATTCTGACCAATTCTGCAACAATGGACGAACAGACTCAGGAGATGGTTAACCAGAGTGCCTGGCAGGACTATCTGAATGAGGAGGTGATTATTCCTCAGATCGAGGACTCCGGAGTTAAGGTTGGAGAGGATGAAATGGTAGATCTTACCCAGGGGAGGTACATCTCTCCCGTACTGCAGAGGGAACGTTCCTTTGCA